>RZYT01000403.1 GCA_009930195.1 Spirochaetia bacterium
CTGCCATACTCACCAAACCCACAGCTTGTGCAACGACTGTCTTCCATCTGGAGATTGTGGATGTGCCTCTTTGGGACGAGTATGACCCAGCTTTGGAAAATCTTCGGGTGGTACTTGAGACGGAGCAAAGCCTTGTAGAGGAGAAACTGATCCAGGTAGGGCTGAGAAGCATAGAGGCGAAGGGAAAGTACCTGTTCATCAACGGCAGGCAGACGTTCCTGCGGGGAACGGTGGAGTGCTGTGTGTTTCCCAAGACCGGACATCCTCCGATGGAGGAGCCGTATTGGGAGCACCTGTTCTCCCAAAGCAGGAAATTTGGACTGAACCATCTTAGGTTTCACTCCTGGTGTCCGCCCGAGGCAGCCTTTGCTGTTGCCGACCGCATGGGTTTCTATCTGCAGGTAGAGTGCCCGGTCTGGAAGAACCAGGGCGTTGCTTTTGACGGGAACAAGGTCTTTGACGACTGGCTGTTCACCGAGTCACAGAGAATCGTTGCCGAGTACGGCAACCATCCTTCATTCCTCTTGTTCGCCAGTGGAAACGAACCTGATGGTCGGGACAAGGAAGTCTTGGGATTGTGGGCTTCCTCCTGGAATCAGAGGGATGGCCGAAGGCTTCATACCGCAGCTTCCGGATGGCCGGCACTCGAGGAGAATGCGTATCAAGTGCTCCCTCAGCCTCGCATCCAGGCATGGGGTGAGGGCCTTGCCTCCAGAATCAACGCCCTGCCGCCGGAGACCTGCAGCGATTACACTGCCATCTGCGAGCAGTATCCAGGTCCGGTGGTAACCCACGAAATGGGGCAGTGGTGTGTCTTCCCCGACTTCTCCGAGATGGGGGAGTACACCGGATATTTGAAACCTCGAAACTTTGAGGTCTTCTACGATATTCTTGCGCGGCGTGGCATGGCGGACCAGGCTGACCGGTTCCTTGAGGCATCTGGGTTCCAACAGATGCTCTGCTACAAGGAAGAGATCGAGGCGGCGCTGAGGACACGCAACCTGGCGGGTTTCCAGTTATTGGCACTCACTGACTTCCCCGGACAGGGAACCGCCCTGGAAGGGGTTCTGAATGCATTCTGGCAGGAGAAAGGGTACTGCAGTGGTGAACAATTCAGGCGGTTCTGCGCTGATGTCGTCCTGCTTGCCCGTCTTCCGAAGCGGTATTACACATTCGGAGAAACGCTGCAAGCTGATATTGAACTGGCAAATTTCGGAAGTTCTGATCTTGCAAAGATAGAAGTCAACTGGAGCCTGATAGGCGAACATGGAGGCCTTTTAGCAGGTGGAGTACTCTGTTCAGGACATCATTCACTCAGAGGTGTGCATTCACTTGCCACTCTCTCCCTGTCGATTCCTGAGCTTGCAACAGCGCAGAAACTGACGCTCCGTCTTACCTTGGATGAACCTAGGAGAGAGAATGCCTGGGATGTCTGGGCGTTCCCCAAAGCAGTGGACTTGGAGTCGAGGGATGTCCTGGTGACCAGAGCGTGGGATGAAGCAAGTCAGCAGGTACTGTTTTCTGGTGGCAAGATGTTGTTGTTGACATCGGGTAATACCGAGGTGGCCTTGGGATTCTCCTCGGTGTTCTGGAACACCTCCTGGACCGGCAGGCAAGCTCCCCATACGTTGGGGATGGTGGTGGATGCAGAGCATCCGGTGTTTTCTGCTTTCCCGACGGAACATCATAGCAACTGGCAGTGGTGGGAGTTGGT
>RZYT01000404.1 GCA_009930195.1 Spirochaetia bacterium
GTGACCAGGTTGATCACCATGGTCCCCCCCAGTACGAGGTAGTCGGAGAACCCGTGGCGCACCAAAGCATCACCCCACCACGTGGACAGGGGGGTGAAAAGTGCGTAGTAGATGCCCAGCTGCAGCATGGCTTTGGGTATGTTGTTTGCACTCTTGAACGTGAAGCGCCTGTTGACGGTGAAGTTGTAGAGGACGCTGGCAATGAGTGCACTCAGGTAACTCGGCCAATAGGGCAGATGCATACGTTCCTCGAGCAGGGTGAACACCACCACCTGGATGATGCCGGCACTGATGGAGAAGAGGGTGAACTTCCCGATTTGGACGAGATTCTCCTGCTTGCTCAACGCTGTTGTATCTTTGGTGTCCATGGGGGGTCCTTTATCGAAAGAGATGTTTGCTGAATCCGAGTATAGCCTGTTTGTTTTCCACGTCAAGGAATCGAATGGAAGAAACAGTATCGTTGACGACACTGTATGATACTCCTTGCATGGGCTCAAGCAAATGTCCCGCAATCCAGGCGTTTTGCCGCATAGAGCCCAATGAGCATGTAGCAGCTGCTGAGGATGAACACCAAGGGGAACCCCAGATGGGGGAGCAGCAGCCCGGCAAGCAGAGGGTACAGGATATTCATCAGAGCCCCAGCACCTCCGATTCCGGTATAGATGGGACGGTTCTCATCGGTGGATATCTCAAGAAGAATTCCCACCATAAGGATGTGAAGGAGCGCTGCACTTGCGCCGCCGAGCAAGAATGCAAGCGGATAGAAGCTGGGAATCGCTATCAGCAAGAGTGCTGCAAGCGGGGTGAATGCACCAAGGAAGATGAAGAAGTAGAGCAGGGGACGATAGCGCTGTCCCTTGCTGAACAGGTTCGCGAAGATTGTTGCAAGCAAAGATCCCGAGAGCTGGAACAGAAGGAAGGTCCCGGTTCTTCCTCCATCAAGGCCATGAAGCTGGTTTGCCATAACCACGAGAAATGGCAAGGTGGAGAGGATTACCCCTGACGTATTCACCAACAGCAAGTAGAGCCGGATGTTGCGGTCGCCTCTGATGGCCTGTGCAAACATGCCAAGCCGCTTGGACAGACTCAGGTTGTTCTTCACTGGATGTTCGCCTTCTTTCAGCATCCAGAAGCCGCTGGTGGCAAACAGCAGCAAGAGGCTTGCCATCAGGAACAGCAAACTGTAGCTGTCAGGGTAAGAAAGGTAGGAAAGTACCAGCTTCACCACAACGGAACTGATGATCAAGCCGATGCTGCTTATCAGTTGCTTTTGGGTAAGGAGCTTCTTTCTCAGGGGTTTCTCGATGGTTCCCCCAAGGATATCGGTATAGGCAATGTTTGCCCACGCTCCGCTGAAGGAGAATACGGCTATCAAAAGCAGGATGAGCCAGATTTTCCAGGCAGCGGGTTCTCCCAGATTGCGCAAGAAGATTCCCAGGCTTGCCAAGGCCGCCACTCTCAGGTAGATGCCTCCCAGAAGGGCTGGTTTCTTGTGACGCAAACCCATGATGAAGGTAGCGAACAGCAACTGCATGAAGCTGGCGAAACCCACCATGATTGCGGTGAGCAAGCCAAGGTGGAAGGTTGTGGCCCCACTCTCGGTGAGCATGGCCGGAGCAACGGTATTCACGTCAATGAAGCTCATGGTCAGCGAGAGAAACAGGGCATGAATCATGAAAGCACGATAGTTGGTGATCCTCATCAGTACATCC
>RZYT01000405.1 GCA_009930195.1 Spirochaetia bacterium
GTTACCGGTCTGTCCCCATCCGATGCGCAGCTTACCGTTGCTCAACACCTCCGTGAGCGGTTCGAAGAAAGCTTCATTGGTGAAGCGCCAGGAGGCGGCGAAGGCATGAAATCCAGCCCAACGGTTCTTCGGTCCGAAATTGGAGGAGCCGTCGCGCCGGTAGGTATAGGTACCCATGTAACGATCGTCGTAGTTATAGGTTCCACGACCGAAGAAGGAGGCCATGGCACTGCTTCCAAAGCCGGAGGTGATTAGCGGATCGGTGCCCAGGCTGGGGTTCTTGATGTCGTTGGAAGGAAGTGCAGAGGCGGTCACACTCTGATATTCATAAGTAGATTCCCACATCTCCTGACCCAACATCACCGTGTAATCATGCTTATCCACGTTGCCAGAGTAAGTGAGGTAGTTCTTCAGCTGCCAGAAGCGGTTGTCGTTCTTCTGGATAGAGCTCATGTTTTTCTCCCTGCTCCATTTGCCATAGCGTACGGCAGGCTCGAAGCGTTCACCACGTGTGCTGCCGATGTCGAAACCCAGTTCGCTGTGCAAGGTAAGGCTTTCAATCGGGGTGATATCGGCGAAGATGCTTCCGTTCAGCTTGTTTCTTCCCAGCAGGATGTCTTCGTCGAGCACCATGGCGATGGGGTTGATACGGGTGTATCCTTCACGGATCACCGATGCGTAGTTGCCCTCAAGATCGTAGATTGGTATATCGGGAGGTGTCAACAGCGAGTAGTTGATCACGCCCTCCTGGCTGTCGGCCAGTCCGAGGCGCTCATCAGTCTGCGAGTACATGGCGTTCAGGCCCAGTTTGAACCACTTCTTGAGTTGTGCATCGAGGTTGGAACGGAATGAGTAGCGGTTGAACTCGGTACCGATGATGGTACCATCCTGACCCATGAAAGAGCCGGAAACAAAGTAACGCACCGCATCGGTACCTCCCTGTGCGGAGAGCTGGTGCTGGTGCATCGGTGCCTGACGGAACACCGCATCCTGCCAGTTAGTGCCGGCACCCAGCAGGGAGGGATCGGCAAACTCGGGACGATTGTCGGAGAGGGACACCTGGTTGCTGTAGTCGGCGAATTCCCGCAGGTTCATCATCTCCAGGCGGGCAGCCTGGCGCTGGACGCCGTACATCCCTTCATAGGTGAACTTGGCTTCTCCCGCTTTCCCTCGCTTGGTAGTGATGAGCACCACACCGTTGGCACCCTGTGCACCGTAGATGGCGGTGGCGGAGGCATCCTTCAGGATTTCCATCGAGAGGATGTCGGAGGGATTGATGGTGGAAAGAGGGGAGATGGTGGATACGGGGCTGTTACCCAGCGCATCACCCAGGCCAAAGTCGGCACCACTGCTGCCGCCGCCCTGTACGATCACCCCGTCAATCACATAGAGAGGTTCCGCATTGGCATTGATGGTGGATTGTCCGCGCACGCGAATAGAAACGGAGGACCCGGGAGCACCGGAGGTCATCACGGATGTCACACCCGCTGCCCGGCCCTGAAGTGCCTGGTCGAGGTTTGTGATCACCGATCCCTTGATGGCATCCTCACCCACGGTTACAGAGGCACCGGAGATGTCACTCTTCCGCATGGTACCGTAGCCCACTACCACCACCTCGTCGAGCAGTTCGGTATCTTCGTTCATCTCGAGGTTGAGGGTGTTGCGGTTTCCCACCACCACCTCCAGTGTCTGATATCCGATGCTG
>RZYT01000093.1 GCA_009930195.1 Spirochaetia bacterium
TGGTTCGTCTGGGCAGTGACAGCAACCTGTTTTTAGGGTCTGCGCTTCCCAGCCCTGGAGAAATGCGCAAGCTGTTGATAGCATGGGCACTGCAGGAAAGCTGTGAGCTCATCATACTCGATGAACCTACCAATCACCTGGATCTCCCGTCACGCCTGGCACTGCAGCAAGCGCTTTCCGTTTTTCCAGGCGCCTTGATTCTGGTAAGTCACGACCAACGATTTCTGGAAGGTCTGTGTACGAGCTGGTGGGATCTTGCATGGGATGCTCAGAAGAGTGATTCATTTCTCAGCATCCATTGACAAGGATGTGGTGCTTTCTTATTATATAGACATTCATCAATATGAGAGGACCTCATGGAAGACATGCAGATATTGCAAATACTCAAGGCATTGGCCGATCAGAACAGGCTGGCCATCATCAGACATCTGGGAAGGGGAGAAGCGTGCGTCTGTGAACTGCTGGAGGTGTTCTCCGTCACCCAGCCAACGCTGAGCCATCACATGCGCATCCTTTCCGAGGCTGACCTTGTGGTAGGGAGAAGGGAAGGCAAATGGATTCACTATTCCATCAATGAGCCGATGCTGAAAGCGTTCCAAGCTTCCATCCAGGCTTTGGAATGTACCCTCGATCAGAATGGGGGTTGTGCATGCGTGTGATGCTTGATTTCCTGCAGTATCAGATTCTGGGTATGCGCTGGCTCAATGACGGGATAGGGTTCCTGCTCTCTTCCCTGGGGCTTGATCTTGGGGGCAGAATCGGAGCAAGCCTGCAGTTCTTCGTATATGATGTGCTGAAGATCTTGATCTTGCTCTCCTTCCTGATTTATGTGATCAGCTACATCCAGAGCTACTTTCCTCCTGAACGAACGAAACGTATTCTCGGGCGGTTCTCTGGATGGAAAGCATACACCCTGGCGGCGTTGCTGGGGACGGTAACCCCGTTCTGCTCCTGTTCTTCCATTCCCCTGTTCATCGGCTTCACTTCAGCAGGGCTTCCGCTGGGGCTGACCTTTTCCTTCCTGATCTCCTCTCCCTTGGTTGACCTGGGCTCGCTGATATTGCTCTCAAGCATATTCGGTTTCCCCACCGCCATCGCGTATGTGGTGGTTGGCCTTGTCCTGGCAGTGCTGGGTGGAGCCTTGATCAATCTCTTGGGAAAAGAGGCGGATATCGAGCCATTCATCCGAACTATCCAAAGCCAAGAGAGCGTAGAGCAGTCACTTGCTGCAACCGATCGAAGACGGTTTGCCGTATCGCAGGTGAAATCCACGGTACACAAGGTGTTCTGGTACATCATCGTCGGAGTAGGCATCGGGGCAATTATTCACAATTGGATCCCAACATCCTGGATTCTTTCGATCCTTGGATCATCCAATCCCTTCAGTGTGGTCCTGGCTACCTTGGTTGGAGTCCCGATGTATGCGGATATCTTCGGTACCCTCCCTATAGCCGAAGCGCTTTGGGCAAAGGGAGTTGGGCTGGGAACCATTCTCTCATTCATGATGGGCGTAACCGCCCTTTCTCTGCCTTCCCTTATTCTTCTGCGCAAGGCGGTAAAACCCCGCTTGCTCGGCTTGTTTTTTGTGATAGTGACAATGGGAATCATTCTCATTGGGTATCTTTTCAATATGATCGGACCCTACCTGTCGTAGGGAAAGGAGCGGGATATGGCTTTGTTTGGTTTAGGGAAAAAGAAGAAAGTGACAGAGGATATCACCTCGGATATCAAGATTCTTGGCTCGGGTTGCGCTGCCTGCAATGCTCTCGAGGAGAATACCCGCAAGGCGCTGGTGGAGCTTGGCCAAGAGAGTGCGATAGAGCATGTGAGGGATTTTGCCAAGATAGCCGAGTACGGAGTGATGACCACCCCGGCTTTGGTCGTGGACCAGAAGGTGCTGGTTTCGGGAAGGGTTGCTGATGCACAGGAAGTTGCCCAACTCATCAGAAAGGCGAGGAATCTGGTATGACTAAGCCTACCGTTGCCTTTGTGTGCGTCCACAACTCCTGCCGCAGCCAGATGGCTGAAGCACTAGCGACATTGAAGTATGGGCACCTGTTCTCCTCTTTCAGCGGGGGAACAGAGACCAAGGATAGAATCAACCAAGATGCGGTAAGAATGATTAAGAAACTATATGAAATCGATATGGAAGCAACGCAATATTCCAAGTTGATCGACCATCTTCCCGCCATTGATATCCTGATCACGATGGGGTGCAATGTGCACTGCCCGTATCTGCCTTGCAAGCATCGCGAGGATTGGGGGCTCGATGACCCCAGTGGCAAGGGGGAGCAAGCTTTCATCCAGACCATTGGTCTTATCGAGGAAAAGCTTGCAGATCTGGCTGTACGGATTGAGGCCGGACTTGGAACAAAGGAGTAGTACTTGGAAATGATGGAAACAGTTTGTATACTTTCGCCCAAGCCGAGAAGACATCTGTTTCCTGTTGTCTCTTTCTTTCGGTCCCTGGAGGAGCGGAATACAGCGGTGTTTGGAGGAGTCTGATGCGTTATCTGATCCAATTCCAAATCAACATATTTGCCCTTGCTGTACTTGGGGTTCTGCTCCTGTTCATGCATTCCATGCATATCAGGACATTCAGTGGCGTGCTCATCAGACGGGTATCGCTGGCTGCGGCTGTCGCCATCATCGATGAGCCGCTGACATGGATATTTGACCGTGCCCAGTTCCCAGGCGCCTATTTCCTGGAATACGGTACCAATGTGCTTCTTTTCCTGATCGGGCCTGTCATCGGTGGCCTGCTGATGAGTTATGTAGACTACCGCTTGTTTCATGATACCCGGCGAATCCGCAAGCTGTGGTACTATCAGGGGGCAAGTCTTCTCACTGCGCTGCTGCTGCTGATCAACATAGGGTACCCTGTCTATTTCTCTGTGAATCGCCAAACCAATGGCTATGGAAGCGGACCTTGGAAAATGCTCCATTACGTGATACTGGCTTCACTCTATGCGTATATGCTTTTCCTGATCCTGCGACATAGAAAACGGACCTCACCCAAGGAAATTGCACTGTACAGCATCTTCCTTTTCTTCCCCATCATCGGAATGGTTACCCAACTCATCGATTCCCGGGTACATTTCAGTTGGACCTCCATTGTGCTCGCCGTTCTGGTCATGTATGTCTTTCTGGAGACTGTCCCTTCCCATGTGGATTATCTTACCAGCCTGTACAATCGCAGGAGCTTCGATTCGCATCTGAAGTATCTGGTGCAGGATGGGAAACCTTTCGGGTTGCTGGTGTTTGACCTTAACTCTTTCAAACAGATCAACGATCGATTCGGGCACAAGATAGGCGATGAGGTTTTGGTCGGATTCGCTTCCGCATTGAGACAGACCTTCTCACGAGACGGCATAGCCGCCAGATTGGGAGGTGATGAGTTTGCGGCGTTTATCCATACCACCGATCAGGACGAGCGGGTCGCCAAGCTGCAACGCCTGCTTGCAACTTCCAAGCACAAGCATATCCGGAACCTGAATTTCAGCTATGGGTTTGTCGCATACGAGAACGGAATGACCGATGAGACCTTGTACACCATTGCAGACTCCAACATGTATGCTTGCAAGCGAATGATGAAGCAACAGATGCAAAGATAGGGTTCGTCCGAAGCTGAACCTAGTGGACATTCTTGCCAAATAACGGTATTACATAGGAGTACCTTTTCCAGGTACCGGTCCATCGCATTTCCAGGAGTCTTTTTCATGCCCTCACTTTCCAAGCTACTCAAGGTCAGATCAGAAGATGTGAGCTTGATGTACACCATATATTTTGCGTTCTTCACCAGCGGCATGATGAGTACTCTCATCGGGGCTTTGCTTCCGTTCATGAAGGCCGAATACCAGATGAGCTATGTGCTCAGCGGAGCTGTAATTTCGGCTCATCAGATCGGTAACTTCGCAGCGTTGCTCATTGCCGGCTATCTGCCCTACCTGATCGGTCGGAAGAACAGTACGCTTACCCTTTCCTTGGGCATTGTCATTGGGTTTACCTTGATGACGCTCTCGGGGAATCCCCTGCTTTTGCTGATTGCCTTTGCTTTTACCGGAATCGGTAGGGGTACCATGAGCAACATCACCAACGTAGTCATGAGTGAGATCGCACAGAACAAGGCAGCAGGTCTGAACCTCCTGCATGCCTCGTTCGCTGTAGGAGCCTTCATTGCTCCCTTCCTTGCCATCCTCAGCACCAGTGTGTTTGGGGTGTACTGGAGGATCAGCGCATGGGTTCTGGTGCTCTTTGAGATTGCAGTACTCTTTTCTCTCAGCCGTTCCTCGCTTTCCGGCAAACCCAAGGCAAAGCAGAATGATGAGGGCAGGGCCTTCATGCGAAGCGGGAAGTACTGGCTCAATACGTTCATCCTTTTTTTCTACCTGTGTGGGGAAGCTTCGGTTATCGGCTGGCTGGTAACCTATTTCAACGATACCGGTCGGCTGAGCCCAGCTCTGGCACAGACGACCAGCAGTGCCCTGTGGATCTTCATCCTTGTTGGCAGGCTTGTTTGTGCAACCCTTTCGGTGAAGATGAACAAGAATGCCTTGTTGGTCATTCTTGGAGCCTTGCAAATCGTGTTCTTTCTCATGATGATCAGTGTTGAGCATATCGCACTGATTTACCTAAGTCTGTTCGGGTTCGGGCTTGCGATGAGTGGAACCTATCCAACCACACTTTCGACCATGGATAGGAAATTCAACTCTTCCACCATCGCAACAGGAACCTGTATTGCCACTGCAACCGTAGGGGCAATCACCATGCCGATTATTGTCGGCTCCGTCGCCCAGGCGGTGGGCATAGCCGGGGGACTGGCTACCATCAGCCTCAGTATCCTATGCATGTTTACGCTGATTCTCGTAAAATTCTTCCTTGGGAAGAGGGACGAGAGAGCAGAAGCGACAGCATAGGGCCTGGAAAGGATTTCTCATGATTATCACAAATACAAAGATTCGGAACATCGCCATCATCGCGCATGTTGACCATGGCAAGACTACGCTGGTCGATGGATTGTTCAGACAGAGTGGACTCACGAAGGATGGGTCCCAGGACCGCATCATGGATAGTGGAGCCATTGAGCGGGAACGCGGTATCACCATCAGCGCAAAGAATTGTGCCATCACATGGAACGGTGTGAAGATCAATATCATCGACACTCCGGGACACGCCGATTTCGGTGGAGAAGTGGAGCGCGGACTTTCCATGGTTGATGGGGTTGTCCTGCTCGTTGATGCTGCAGAAGGTCCGCTTCCCCAGACACGCTTTGTGCTGGAGAAAGCGCTGAAGAAGCATCTCAAGCCCATCATCGTCATCAACAAGGTTGACCGTCAGGATGCCCGCAGCGAAGAGGTTGTCCAGGAAGTCTATGAATTGCTCCTTGAACTTGCCGACGATGAGAATATGCTCGATGTGCCCGTATTCTATGCAATCGGCAAGCATGGGCGTTGCGGTATTGCACCCAACGATCTTGATGAGAACCTGCATCAGCTGATGGATTGCATCGTTGAGAAGGTGCCGGCTCCTGTCTATGATGATGAGTTGCCGTTCCAGATGCTGGTGAGTGATCTCTCCTACAGTGACTATCTCGGCAGATTGGCAGTGGGAAAGGTCATCAACGGCATGGCCACCACCAATGATGCACTTGTATGCATCCAGGAAGGGGGAGTTCAGAAGCCGCTCCGGGTGAGCAAGCTGCAGACCTATAATGGGCCTACCTTCTCCGAAGCCACCAAGGTTTACAGCGGGGACATCATTGTTCTCAGTGGTGTCGAAGATGTGCATATCGGCGATACAATCTGTACGGCTGAGTCCCCGATGGCCTTGGAACGCATCCATGTTGATGAACCAACGGTATCGATTCTTTTCTCAAAGAACATCAGTCCCCTTTCCGGCAGGGAAGGCAATCAGGTGACGAGTGCGAAGATCTGGGAAAGATTGCAGAAAGAGTCGCTTCGAAATGTGTCCATCAAGGTGGAACGCAATTCCGATGATACGTTCACGGTCAAAGGCCGTGGAGAATTCCAGATGGCAATCATCGTCGAGCAAATGCGTCGTGAGGGCTTTGAGCTGTGTGTAGGCAGACCCCGTACCATTTTCCGTACTGATGAGAGTGGACGGAAGACCGAGCCTGTGGAGTATTTGTTTGTTGACTGCCCTGAAGAGTACAGCGGAACGGTGATGGACAAACTGTCCAAGCGCAAGGCATTGATGAGCGATATCACCTATCTGGGAAACAATCGGGTGAAGATGAAATTTGAGATTCCTGCCCGAGGCCTGATCGGCTACCATGATGAATTTCTTACCGATACACGCGGTATGGGCATCATGAACAGTTACATGAAAGGCTATGAACCGTACAAGGGTGATTTTCCTGATCGCTTCAGCGGTTCCCTCATCAGTGACAGAAGTGGAAATGCTGTCGCCTATGCACTCTGGCAGCTGGAGGATAGAGGCCGGCTCTTCCTCGTACCCGGGGATCCTGTGTACGAAGGGCAGGTTGTTGGTGAACACAATCGTGATGGGGATCTCTTGCTCAATCCGACCAGGACAAAAAAGCTTACCAACCTCAGGGCTTCCGGAAAGGATGATGCAGTTACCCTTACTCCGGTTTCCAAAATGAGTTTGGAGCAAGCCATCCAGTTCATCAAGGACGATGAGCTTGTTGAGGTTACCCCGAAATCCATTCGTATGTGCAAGAAGATTTTGGGCTCACAACAGCGGAAGGTGTTTGAAAACCGTGGTGAGATACCTTCGTATCTCTTGAACAAATAGTTTTATAGCAAAAGAATGGGGAGGACTTGCATCCTCCCCATTATCTTAGTCTTGCAACTTCAGTATCACCGGCGCATGGTCGCTGCCCAGTATCTGGTCATCGATGCTGCTGTCAAGGACACGGTCCTTGAGGTCATCACTTACCAGCCAGTAGTCGATACGCCACCCTGCGTTCTTTTCCCGGGCCCGGAATCGGTATGACCACCACGAGTATGCTTCGGTCCTGGAAGGATACAGCAGCCTGAACGTATCCAGAAATCCAGCCTCGAGCAAACGGGAAAACTGGGTCCGCTCCTCGATGCTGTAGCCTGCATTGCGCTCATTGCTTTTGGGATTCTTCAGATCGATGCTCTGGTGTGCAACGTTCAGATCGCCGCAGATGATCACCGGCTTCATTTCCCTGAGGCTGGTTACATAGGAGCGGAATGCATCATCCCAGTCCATCCGGACCGGGAGACGGGCCAATTCTTCCTGGCTGTTGGGAGTGTAGCAACTGATCACATAGTAATCGGGAAACTCTGCGGTGACTGTACGGCCTTCCGCATCAAGCTCATGCCCGATCCCGTGTTCCACGTTGATCGGTTCAGTCTTGGAAAAGAGTGCAGTCCC
Organism: Spirochaetia bacterium; assembly: GCA_009930195.1. GTDB lineage: Bacteria > Spirochaetota > Spirochaetia > Sphaerochaetales > Sphaerochaetaceae > Sphaerochaeta. Next base: position 7,387 of record RZYT01000093.1, read on the forward strand.
GCTGTATCCCTTTTTCTCGGCAAAGCTCCAGTACATATGGTACTGGGGGAGTTCCAGGGAGATCTGGTCTTCCTGCAATTTGGTTTCCTGCAAGCAGAAGATATCTGCATCTGTCTGTGCAAGATACTCTTCAAACCCTTTTTTCTGAATGGCACGCAAGCCGTTCACATTCCAGCTGATCAGTTTCATGAACACTCCTACATCAGGAAGACTTGCATTGCCTTCGCTTCGTCAAGGACCTCCTGCGGCCAGACGGATGCCTGCACCTCTCCGATATGGGCTTTCTTGAGCAGATACATACAAAGCCTGCTCTGCCCGATACCGCCTCCGATGGTCTGGGGTAGTTCACCATTTAGCAGGCGCTTGTGCCAGTACAAGCTTGCACGCTCCTGGGCATTGCGGATAGCAAGCTGTCTGATCAGTGTTTCCTGATCGACTCTGATGCCCATGGAAGAGAGCTCCAGGGAATCCTCGCGAATACCATCCCAAACGATGATGTCTCCATTCAGCCCGGTGTGCTCTGCATCCGTGGGTGTAGACCAGTCATCGTAGTCAGGTGCTCGTCCGCCTTGGCTCACTCCATCAGCAAGCGGCGAGCCTATGCCGATGAGGAAAATTGCCCCATACTCTTTTGCAAGTGCCTTTTCCCTCTGGACAGGAGTAAGGTCTGGATACCGTTTTTGGGCATCTTCAGTATGGATGAACGTAATCTGGTCAGGCAGGGTTGGGGGGCAGGATGAGAACATCTCGCTGACCAGGAATTCGGTTCGTTTCATGGCAGAAAAGATTTTTTTAACGACTTTTTTCAGGTATTCGAGGTTCCTGTCATTCTTTCCCATCACCAATTCCCAGTCCCACTGGTCAACATAGATCGAGTGGATGGCATCAAGGTCATCGTC
>RZYT01000406.1 GCA_009930195.1 Spirochaetia bacterium
GTGCCTCGGGTTTGGTTGCAATGACCATCTGCATCTCCGAACGGTACTGGTACCTGCTTACCAAGGAGGTGAGAGGGTCCTTGACCAAACGGTTGTTCAGCTCCTGGTTGAGGTTCTCCAGTTTCCTGTTCGCCCGCTGCAAGTCCCGTTGGGTGTTGACCAGCTGGTTGTTGAGCCGCTGGATCTCCTCGAAGTGACTGTAGACGACCTGTGAGTTTTGCAGCGAGTTGCGGGCGTGCATGGCCGCAATCTGCTCGATCATGCGCATGAGCAAAGCCTTGTGCCGTTCCTGAAACTCGGTGGGAAGTTCTTTCAGATAATCCAAGGCGAGCACAAAGACGTTCTGATCCAGGCTGAGGATGAAGAAACAGAGTTCCAACTTCTCTTCAACCACCACCACATGGGAACAGAACACCTTGTGCTTTTCCAACAAGGCCTTGGTGAACGTCTTTTCGAAGACAGCCCTGTTGGTTTCGTCAAAGAGTTCGGAGAGGGTGGTCTTGTAAGGAATGGCCAAGGAGACGGGGTCTGACCAATAGGCCTCCTGCACCAGTCCTTGGGTTGTGGTTCTCACCAGGAAGGTATTGCTCACGGTTTGTTCACCTTCTCGTCGGCCCAGGCAATCAATTCGGACGCCAAATCAGTATGGATATCTACCGGCCAGCGTTCATGGATTTTCCCGCTCGTCTGGAAAGCCCGGCCCCCTACGGCGATGAGTATGGAGGGGAAGGCCTTCCTGATTGCAAGCACCGCATCGTGACAGAGCCCCAGGTATTGGGGCATGGTTACCGAGAGGGCAACCAAATCGGGGTGGTGTTCCTCAAGTGCGTGGACCAATGAGGAGACGGGAACAGCAGATCCGAGATAGATGCTCTCCCACCCATGATACTCGAACAGGTCGCTTACCATCCGTCCACCCATCTCATGCAGCTCACTGCCGATGCAACAGGTCACGATTTTCTTCTGATTGCCCGTTTGGCTGAAGATGGTTGGGTAGAAGAGGGAGAGAATCATCTGCGTCGTGGAAGTGCAGTAGTGCTCCTTGTCCACCGTAATCTTGTTCTGGTGCCACAGCTCCCCGACCTCCAGCATTGCCAGGCGGATGATGTCCTCATAGATTTCCTCCAGCCTGATGCCTGATGCCTCAGCCTCCTTGATGATCCTGATGGCCCCGTTGGTGTCGCTGCGCAGCAGTGCATTCAGATAGGCCCGCCGTATTTCTACGTGGCGTCCTTTCAGAAACTGTTCCGAAAGCGGGTAGTCATCCACTGCCCCTTCGGTAAGGGAAATTGCTTTCTCAAGGTATTTGCGTGCCAATCCTGCCTTGTCCGGGGAGAACAACTGGTCGCTGAAAGTGCCGAGAATCTGGTAGTGGTGGACCATCTGGTCCTTGATCCTGTCTCGGTCCAGGTCTTTCATGAGGTTGCACAAGAGCTCGAAGAGCCAGATTGCATAGGACGAGAAAATCTGTTCGTCCTCCAAGGTGACTGCAGTGGTGAGGAAGTTGAAGTTGTACAGGATGTCCTGGAACATGAGCTGCTTGCGCCGCTCATCCATCTCTTGGCCAAGCTGTGGGTCTTGGTCAAACTGTTGGTCAAAAATCTTCTGGGCCAGCGTGATCAGCTTCGGATCGACAGAGTTAAGCAATAAGCTCACAGGGCGCCTCCTCAAGTTTCCGCATTTCCAGCATAACAGGGAAA
>RZYT01000407.1 GCA_009930195.1 Spirochaetia bacterium
TTTTCATTGTCTCTGACGATTTGAAAAAGATAAAAAAAGCGCGGTTTGCGGACCGCGCTTTTTAACATGTTACACAGCACTCACCACCGTCGCCTTGAATGCTTCCGGATCGGAGAGATCGAGTGTGATGGTGTAGGTGCCAGCTGTGGCTGCGATGTTGTCACCTCCATAACTGAGGTTGTTGAGGTCGCCGCCCAGGTTGATGTCCCACGCGTTGTTGGCCCTGAACTTGAAGGTGCCATCTTTCAGCGTGGTTGTTACGCTCCAGAGACCGGTTGTGGGATCGTAGCTCATCGGAGTGGAGTTATCCCAGCCGCCATCGGTTGCGTCACCAATGAGTCCCCATTCCGTTTTGGTCAGCGTGTAGCTGTTGGCAGTGAGGTCTACATCAATCTTGTACATACCCGCTTCAGCTACCTTCAGATTGCCTCCGTCGGTAGATAGGGTCCCGTCGCCGCCATCACCATAGTTGGTTCCATCCCAACCGGGTTGAGCGGTAAACTTGAACTCGGTGTTGGCATCGGCGAAGTAAACATAACCACTATACTTGAAGTCGAAGTTACGGTTGTAGAGGGTGGGGGCGCTTGCCGGATCCCATCCCTGGTGACCGCCGGGCACATAGAGGGTGAGGTTCATCTCACCGATGATCTCGATGGTGTAGGTATACTCCATCATGTTGAGGGTGATCTTCACCCATCCCGCTTCGGTGACGCGCATCGCCTGTGCACCATCCAGGATGATATCCCCTTCCAGTGCAGTGTTCCCGTCAACAGGGTTGCCGAGTACGCCATCCCAGGAGGCAGCATCTTTGCTCGACTTGGGTACAATCTTGAAGTGCCCGGTCACGTTGTTCACCAGGATGGTGAAGATGGGGTCTTCGTAGACATCCTTGCCGCTGTGGTTGAATTTGAATGCGTCCAGATTCTCGATGTTCCATCCGTTGATGTCGCCAATCAGATAATACTCGGTCTCGATCACCGGTCCCACGGGGGTGACGGTCACCGGTCCCAGTACCACATTACCCGGAACCCTTACCGTGCTGCTGCCCTCATTGATGAAGGAGGCTGCACGCAGGTAGAGGTCTCTCGCTTCGGGTGCTTTCCCGTATAGGCTTTTGGCTGCTTCGTTGAGCGTGGCCGCCGTTACGTAGGCCTTGTTCTGGTCACTCACTGAGGTCAATTCCACTACATTGGTGAAATCTTCCGTATCGGATGCTTCTACGATAAAGGTTACCGTGGCACCTTCAGCCAACTGAGGTGTAGCGGTTGTCTTGATAGCTTCCAGTGGAGTTTCATCGGCCAGTGCTTCCTCGTCGAATACGATAGGAGCGCTCACATCTGCTCCCAGTGCAAAGGTGAAGCCACTTACACTCTGTTCCGTTTCCTGTTCATAGGCCTGTGGTGGTGCTGCCACATGGTCATACACATCCTCGCATGCATTCAACAGTGTGATCGCAAGCAGTGTGGCAAAAAGGTATTTTATTTTATTCATCTTGTGTGATATTTTTTATGGAAAACCTCCCTCTGTTGAAAGAGGTTTTCCGGTTCTGCCTGTTTATTCAACCTTACCAGTATTGGTGGTGAAGTTAATGTGAAGCTTCTGACCTGCATTGCCGGTTACACGCTCCTGGTCATCACCTGCACCGCGGGGTGCGAATACACCGTCTAAGACGATGAATTCGGTGTGCCACCACTC
>RZYT01000408.1 GCA_009930195.1 Spirochaetia bacterium
TTCCAGTCTCTATTCCTATATGCAATTGACTCCAGATACTCCATAGCCTCGTAGATTGTCATCTCGTCAAGGAAGTACCCGGAGTCAACTCCACCTTCAACAACTGCTATTCTATAAGCCTCTCTCCAGCTTACTGTTTTTTTTTACCGTCACCCGGTTCCATGAGTTGCGCCTCGATGCGCATCCGGTCGGTAGTCCACTTGATTGACTCGCTTAGGTACTTGGGGTCTTCATCCAGCTTGTCCATGAACTCGTCAAGGGTGAGCGGGAACGATGAGTCTCCGGCCAGCAACATAGCGTAGATGAAGATCACCCAGTCTTCCGTACCGTTCAGGGTGAAGGGCTTGTCGGCTATGCGCTCGAACAGCACCCTTGCCCTGATACCGTACTTCAAATCGTATGTCTTGCCGTCAATTATCATGTCCCGGATGCTATCGTCAGACCCTTAACGCCTCGCATCGATACGCTCATCGTTGCATCACCATCATGCGGTGTGTTGAGCGATACGCTTGTGATGATCGCCTGACCCTCGTACTGCCCTGATGTGGGTTCTGTCCATCCTGCTGTGGGTACCTCTCCATCAACCGCCGAGTCCAAGTTGGAGGGAACTGCCAGGGAGATGTCCACCGCTTCCCCCGCCTTCCATAGGTCGAACAGGGTGGCGAAGGAACTGGTTGAACCAATGCCATCCACGAATGAGTCGGATGATGCTTCCCAGCGCAGACGGGTTACCTTCTCGTCACCCCACAGCCCTGTGTCCTTGCTTGATGTCTCGCTGGTCTCCGTGTTGAGAGTCAGCGTGTGATTGGTCGCCATTGCTATTGCCGAGCCATCCACGAAAATCATAATGTCTTTTCCTGCTATTGCTGCCATATTACTTGTTTATTATAAATTCAAATGTTATATCCTGAACGTAGCCACTATTATCATCCCACCCCTCGGAAGCATCAGAGACTCGCACCGTGTCAATGTTTACCCCTGAATAGATACCCCTCTTGCCTCTTACGGCGTTGATTACAAGCTCCGCGATGTCTATCGACTCTCCGTATTCACCCACCACTCTCACGGTCATAAAAACCGAATCTTTGCTCGACCCATCCTTTGAATGTGATGGTGTTAATCCGACTCGTGAGTAGATAATGAAGGGCATCTGCGTGTCGTCCGCGATGATTGGATAGATCCTATCACCGACCTTTGCAACCAACGCTGTGGATGCGTTAAGGAGTGTACGAACTGCTGCGCCTACCTTGAGTGTCATTTGTACTTCTCGTTTACTTTTTTAACTTGCTCCGAAAGAACCTTGTCCATCTCACCGAAGATCTTTTCCTCTGTCTGCTCCTTCGCGGCTTTGAAAAACCGATACCCCTCAATACGGCCCCTGTAGGCTCCCTTTTTTCGGGTGTAGCGGTCACTGGTGCCAACCTCGAAGAACTTCAGTCTGAAGTCGCCTAACAGGTGTATCTTGGCTTCCTTGGTCTTGTTGTCAACCTTAACCTTGATCTTCACCCCTTGCTCCATCTTCTTACCGTTCCACCTATTCGGTGTCCTGGTCTTCAATGATCCGCTCTTGGTCGTTACGGTTCGCAGATTTTTCTTGGTCTGACGCACGAGGATGTTACCCGATCTTCTCAATGCGGATGTCAGCACCCGCTTTCGGTTCTTCGGAGACATCTCCG
>RZYT01000409.1 GCA_009930195.1 Spirochaetia bacterium
TGCAGCTCAGCTCTCGAAGCCGATCCTTCGGCCCCGGTGATGAGCCTGAAGGCCTTTCTTGCCGTCTATGCCGATATTCAGGCGACCTGCCGCCTCAAATGGTGAGCGGACTAGAGAAAATCTTGTGCCGGGGGATCTCCTCGCCCAGCCTCTTGACCAGGTCGATGCCCGGCACCACACCCAGCGTCGAGCCGGTCTGCCAGATAACGTGTATTGTTCCTGTATCGTCGACGTGCATGACTTCTCCCTTGGTGCCCGCCGGCGGTGCTTGCTCATCATCCATGCTCACCAGTTCTACCGTGCACCCCTTTGGGTATTGGCTTTTGAGCACCTCAATCCGTTTCTTGCTCATCTCGTCCATGACTCTTCCTCCTGTCAGGATGCATTGATTGCCTAGCTTCCGACTAATAGCAAGCCCCTTTCCCTAGGGCTTTGCCAGTGCGTCCAGGATGATGTCCATCCGGCGCAGGTATTGCTCGTATCGGTGAGAGAAAAGCGGCAGTTCGTTCTCCCCGTAGTCCAGAAGCTTGTCGGCATCCGTCTCAGATATGCAGTACAACCCGTTCTGGTATGTCCACTTCAGGGGAGGAAAGATCGGAATTGTTGGAGCCTTAGGTACCATCGATACCAGGACCTGGCGATACGGGTCATTCTCCTCTACTGTCGGCACGCTCGTGCAGGCGGTTGAGACGATCAAGACGGCCAGCAGCGTCACCGCTTTGAGGAGGTTCGATCTTTTCAGGCGGCGCCTCTTGTGCGATGGCGGTGATCTTCTGCTGTATCTCATTGATCGTCCCCAATTCCTTGTCTTTGCGCTTTGCCGCATTCTCGGCCTTCCTCACATCCTGCTTGAGGCTCTTGGCCTTGGATGCCTGCAGCCTTGTGATGCCCAGCAATCCCAGGATGATGAGGATCAGCATCTGCATGATTTCATTCATCGGCTTTCCTCTGTATGAACTTTTTGACCAGCGGCTTCCAGAACGCCATGCATGCAGGAAGCTGCAGCAGGTAGATGGCCACCGTGTACAGGACCACCAGGTAGGGTGTTGCTTTCAGCTCCCCGACCGGCGTGGATGCCGGTGCGACTTGGTAGGTAACGAACGCAAGGGCGGCCGAGCAGGCGAGGGCGACGGTCTTGATCTCGGTTCCACCCGCCCTGTCGCCTCTGAGGTTCTTCTTGTACAACTCCATCGCAAGGCCCAGGAATGCGGCGAAGGCGAGCAGTATTGCACTGAGCGTCATCCCTTCTCCCCCTTGCCGCCTAAAAGCGACAGGAAATAGTCGTCCATCTTCGCTTCCTGCTCCTCGCTCTCGCCGTTGATCTCATGGGTCCTCAGCGACTTGAAGATGACCTTGTCGTTCTCCAGTGCCATGACCAGGCCCATCTGGACCCTGGTGATGGTGGTCTTGATCTCCTTGAGGTCCTTTGCATAGAGGTGGCGGTCGTCGCTCCTCTTTGCCATGCGGTTGAGCAGCCACAGCACGATGCCTCCCGATCCGAACAGGCACACCGAAATCGTGGCGATCAGGGTGATCTCATCCATCGGTTGCCTCCTCGGAGGCGACTTCCTCGTAGGTGTAGTCCAACCCGTCGCGCTGGACGAACACCCCTGCCGTTGAGCCGGTGAGCTCGATATAGCGCCTGACGATCACATCGCAGTACTTCTCATCAAGC
>RZYT01000094.1 GCA_009930195.1 Spirochaetia bacterium
CCAGAAGGACTTGAACCTTCGACCCACGGATTATGAGTCCGATGCTCTAACCAACTGAGCTATAGGCCCGAAAAGCTGTAAGTAATCTAAAGGATTTTTGGGAGAATGTAAAGAATGTTTGCAAGAACGTGGTGTTGACTTCTGAGTGGGAAGCAATCTTGGTGATGAGTGTAGATTTCATGACAGTTTGTTTGGTTTTTGATTTGTACTATCTGTCATGCTCCAAAGGCTTGTGCTATCATGCTTGCATGCAGAGGAAGACGGTGGACAGACGAAAGACAATTTGTATAAGCATCTTTTTGCTCTTCCTGTTGCCCTCAGTGCTGTTTGCCTCCTTCTCCTTCGCCTTTGACAGCTGGGAAGGCCATCCTCGCATTCTATCAGGCTTGGTCCCAACAGGCCTCAGGGCAGGAACGGTTGTGAAAGGGGTTCCCCTTTTTTCTGAGTGGGACACTTCCATTCTCCTGCTGGGGAAAGCAGGTTACCACGAGCGCATGCTCTGGCAAGACCCGGTGACAGGAATGGTGCGAACCACCAACCCTGTCATCTACGATTATCTTTCCTTCGATTGGACCCTTGGCGTACAGCAGTCCATTGGCGCTGAACAGAAACACAACCTATTCTTGGGATATCGCGGCTCGTTTGAATACGGCCTCGACTCCATGATCGTCGGTGATACCCTTTCCACTGGTGCCGTACAGTCTCTCTCCTCCTATCTCGCAGCAGGCAACATCTATTATGGGCCGCTTACCATGTTTGGCACCAGTTTGGGGGTTTCGTACCGGTATGATGCACTCGATGATTTGTTATCTACGCTTGATGGGTATCGTCTCTCCACCGTCCTTTGGTTCGGACCCAAGCTCCTGAACAGCAATGCCTCCTATACCTTGGTGGAAGCTGAACTGTTGGGAGCGAAAACGCTTGCCTCCGTTCGCGAGAACGACGACCGAAACCTCTATTCCATAGTAGTTGTCGATCGCCTTTCGGCAAGTGCCGCCTTTGGCACCACCATCTCCCTCCCTGTCCAGCAGGATTCTTCTCTCGGCAGCAAGGTCAGGGGCTTCGGAACCTTCGAGTACCTCGCTGATATGTCCATCGCAAACCAGCTTGACCTGCGGTTCAATGGACCTGAGTCCTTCACCAAGGGAATCTTTCCCCATTTCATCTGCTTCTATGACATCGGCTATGGATTCGGCAACGCCTACAATACCGAAGTTGCTGCCTCGGACTTCCTTTCCAGCGTAGGGGTACGGGTATCCTTCTCCCTCCTTGAATACTTCGACATCGGCTACCAGATGTCCTATCTGTTGTCAGGAACAAGCAGGACCCAACCTACCAACGTCATGGTCGGAGAACTGGTGGGCCGCATAACATTCTGAGAAATTTCACTTCTGTTTGGTACTATCCCTTATTTGTATTACCTATGATAGAATATATGAAACTATCTATTGGCTGGAGGTTGGGAAATGTCCAAACACATCATCGTCATCGGGGCAGGCATTGCAGGGCTCAGTGCAGCATCCTACCTCCTGCGCAACGGCTATCAGGTGACGGTGTTGGAAAAGCACACGGAACCAGGAGGGCTTTGCACCTCGTGGAAACGCAAAGGCTACACCATCGACTACTGCATCCACTGGATGATGGGAACCCGGGAAGGAACTGAGTTTCATCCCCTCTGGCAGGACCTGGGAGCCTTCACCAATGCTGATGGCTCTCCTGTCCCCATCGTCAACTTCGAGACCTTCACCACCCTTGAGCTCTCCACCGGGGAGTCGGTCTGTCTATCCAGCAATCTGGAGGACGTACGCGATACCTTTCTGGCCTTGGCCCCGGAGGATGAGAAAGAAATCCTCAAGTTTTACAAGACACTCAAGACCATGGCAGGCACCACCAGCACCAACCCCTTGGTTAAAAAGATCTCCGGTTTCCGTCAGCTCATGGCTCTGATGAGCCATCTGCTCCCCATGCAGGAGTACGCCAACCGGTTCGAGAGTCCCAAGCTGCGAGAGCTGTTCCTCACCGAAATCCCTTCCGACTGGAGTCTGGTCTCCCTCACCATGGGGCTCGCACAACAGCCGCTCAAGAGTGCAGGCTATCCTGTCGGGGGCTCGCTGAACATTGCCAGGAACATTGCACGGCTCATTGAGGAAAAGGGTGGGGTAATCCGGTACAAGAGTGATGTGCACACGATCATGGTGAGTGATGATGAGGCCATCGGGGTTACACTTTCCGACGGAACCACGGTTTCTGCCGACTATGTCATCAGCGCAGCCGACGGCTATGCCACCCTCTACTCAATGCTCGACGGGGCCTATGTGAGCGAGCCTTACAAGAAAGCCTTTGGCGAGTACCCGGTCTTTCCGTCCACCGTCATGGCAGCCTTCGGCATCCACAAGGACCTTTCATCCTTCACCCATGCATCATCGCTGTATCTCAAAGAGCCGATTGTCTTTGCAGATGGGACCACCCAAGACCGACTGAATCTCAACATCTATCACTATGACCCAACACTGGCGCCCAAAGGATGCACGCTGGTGACCGTGCTTTTCAATACGTGGGAGACGGAGGCGTGGGTAACACTGGCTCAGGAGCATCCAGCCAAGTATAAGGCAGAAAAGCAACGCATTGCTGATGAGGTTCTCAAGCGTCTTGAGCAGGTGTTCGGTTCGCTGGAAGGACTGGTCGACATGGTCGACGTCTCCACCCCGAACTCGGTTGTCCACTATACAAGCAACTGGAAAGGAAGCTTTGAGGGCTATGCACCCACCAAGACAACGCTCTCCAAGCGCCTGCCCAAAAAGCTGCCCGGACTTGCCAATTTTGCCATGATCGGGCAATGGACCACCCCAGGCGGAGGACTGCCCACCGCAGCGAAGGACGGGCATGATATCGCCAAGATGCTCTGCAAGGAGGATGGCAAGCCATTCAGAACGAGTTGGGATGGTCAGCGGTAGGGATTGGCCTCGCTCTTCTTCAGTACATTCTTCTCAGCAAATCCCAGGGCGGAGAGGGCCTTCATCGTTCTCTCCAGTTGATACGCCGGGATCCAGCGCACGGTCAGTCGGACAGCCTTCGAATCGGGCAGCAGTTCTGCATAGGGCTTGAGCCCCGCATTGAGCAACCTGTCATACTGGGCATAGGCGGTGAGAAGGCTGGAATACGCCCCCACCTGGATCTGGTACCAGCCGGTGTCTCCTGCACGATTGTACTTTGATTCGGGAATCTCCGGCTCGAAGATCAGGGTGAGATCGACCGGGGCAATCCCACTGGCAAGCATATCGATTTGCTTGGCCGATGCCGGGGTCAGGTCGATGATCCTGCCATCCACATAGGGGCCCCGGTCATTGATCCTGACATCGACACTCTTGCCGTTGACGGTATTGGTAACCCGTACGATGGTACCGAATTTCAGACTCTTGTGAGCGGCAGAGAGACTGTTGGGGTCGAACGTCTCCCCATTGGCCGTCAGGCTTTCGCTCTTGTCTGTGGTGTACCACGAGGCAATGCCTTTTTCGATGACCGTACCCGGCTCAAGCGGGGCATCCTCTGCATACAGGGCAGGGAAGACGAGAAGCAACAGGATAAGCAATGCCGTCAATCGTTTCATACCCATGAGTATAAGCTCCCGCAGTTTGTTTTGGCAACCAGCAGTTGAACTGATGGATATGATTCACTATAATCACCACCTATGAGTGAACAGAACGTATCTACACATTGGGCGGATATATACGCCGACAAAATCATTCGTGAGAAAGGGGAGAAGGACGTATACACCTGCGCTTCCGGCATCACCCCTTCCGGCACAGTCCATATTGGGAACTTCAGGGAGATCATCTCTGTAGAATTGGTGGTGAGGGCTCTCAGGGCAAAAGGCAAAAAAGTCCGGTTCATCTACAGCTGGGATGACTACGATGTATTCCGCAAGGTGCCGAAGAACATGCCCCAGCCTGAGTTGCTGCAGACGTTCCTGCGCAAACCCATCACCTTGGTGCCCGACACCACCGGAAGGGCGGACAACTATGCACGTGCCAACGAGCTGGATGTCGAGAAGATCCTTCCCACCGTCGGCGTCGAGCCCGAGTACCTCTACCAGGCCGATCGCTACCGCAGCAGCCTCTATGCAGAAGGCATGCGCACTGCCCTGGAGAAGAAGGACGAGATTCGCGCAATCCTGGACGAGTTCCGCACAGAAGCCCTGGAAGAGAACTGGTGGCCTGTCTCCGTCTTCTCCTCCTTCACCGACAAGGACACCACCACCGTGCTCGATTGGGACGGCGAGTGGAACATCACCTACCGCGATGATGAGAACGGCAAGACCGAAACCATCGACCTTAGGAATACCCCCTATGCCAAGTTGCCTTGGCGCATCGACTGGCCCATGCGATGGGCTCACGAGGGCGTGGACTTCGAGCCGGCAGGCAAGGACCACCACAGCGAGGGTGGCAGCTTCGATACTTCCAAGAAGGTCGTCACGGTCTTCGGCGGACAGCCTCCGGTATCGTTCCAGTACGACTTCATCAGCATCAAGGGCAGGGGAGGCAAGATCTCTTCCTCCAGCGGTGAGGTCATCTCCCTCTATGATGTGCTTGAGGTCTACACCCCTGAGATCACCCGCTTCATGTTCGCCGGCACCCGCCCGAACACCGAGTTTGCCATCTCCTTCGACCTTGATGTTCTCAAGATCTACGAGGACTACGATACCTGCGAGCGCATCTATTTCGGCTTGCAGGAGGTGAACGAGAAGCGCAAGGCAAAGGAGATGAGAATCTACGAGCTGAGCCAAGTAGGCGAAGTGCCCACCGAAGCCTCCTTCCAGATTCCCTTCCGCCATCTGTGCAACCTCCTTCAGCTGCATGAAGGCGACATCGAGCGTGCAATTTCCACCCTTGGTGAAATGACTGACAGCCAGAAACAGCGTCTCAGAACCCGCTGCGCTTGTGCCTGGAACTGGATCACCACCTTTGCCCCCGAGGACTTCAAGTATCGTCTCAGCAATGAGAACGACCCCTTGGTCGAGCTCACCGAGCAGGAGTTGAAGGCAGTGAAAGCCCTCTATCAGGTGGTTGAGGTCATGGATCAGCTTGAGGACAAGGAGTACACCACCCGCCTCTATGACGCTGCAAAGCTCAACGATCTCGATACCGGCGAGTTTTTCAAGCTTGTCTACCGCATCATGATCGGCAAGGACCGTGGCCCGAAGCTCGGACCCTTCCTGCAGACCTGCGGCAAGGAGAAAGTACTCTCCATTCTCGGTCGCTACTAAGAGATTTTGGTATATACTCAACAGGGAGCCTAGGCTCCCTGTTGCCATTTCAAGGAGTCACCCATGCATGTTTTGATGATCAACACCAGTCCCCACCGCCAAGGGTGCACCAACCGTGCACTGCTCGAGATTGCCTCCACGTTGGAGAAGCAGGGCATCAGCAGCGAGATTCTCTGGATCGGGACCGAAGCCCTGCATGGCTGCATCGACTGCGGCTACTGCTTCAATCATGGGCGATGTGTCTTTGGTGATGACAAGGTCAATGAGGCTGCCGAAAAGGCCATCGCATCAGATGCCCTGATCCTTGGTGCTCCGGTGCACTATGCAAGCATTGCCGGAAGCGGCAGCGCTTTCCTCGATCGCCTCTTTCGCGTCATCTCACGCCAGATGGCCCTCAAGCCGGGTGCCTCGGTGGTTTCCTGCAGACGGGGTGGGGCGAGCGCTTCCTTTGACCAGTTGAACAAGTACTTTACCATCAGCGGCATGCCGGTGGTCTCTTCCACCTACTGGAACTCCGTCCATGGGAATACGGTGGAGGAAGTTGAGCAGGATCTGGAAGGGCTGCAGGTCATGCGCAACCTGGGATCCAGCTTGGCTTGGCTATTAGCCTCAATTGAGGCAGGGAATGTACAGCGCCCCCGTCTTGAACGGGAGCACTACACCAACTTCATCCGCTAGCGCAGGATCCTGTCCAGCACCACGGAGTTGTTTCTCCACTTGTCCTGTGCCTTGACCCTGAGGTCGAGGCGCAGCTTCTTGTTCGGGAAGATGCTGCGGATCTCAGGCTCGGCACCCTTGCGGATCTTGGCGATGTTTGCTCCGCCTTTTCCCACCACAATGCCTTTCTGCGTCTCCCGCTCAACAATGATGAAGGCTCTCACCCAGATGGTGTTCGTCTTCTCATCGTGCTCGATGTCAGCTATCTCCACATAGATGGCATGCGGAATCTCCTCAGTCACCAGGTTGATGGCCTTCTCACGGATGATCTCGCTGATGCGGAACTCCAGATTCTGGTCGGTGTATGCATCGGCAGGGTAGAGCAGTTCTCCCTCGGGGGCGAGCTTGAACAGCTCAATGAGGATCTCATCCACACCCTCGTCCAGTTTGGCCGAAGCCTTTACCACGGGACGGCCGGGTAGGAACTCTTCCAGGAATGCCTTGGCAGCGGCTTCCTCGGTGTCCCGGATGATGTCAGCCTTGTTGATGACGCACACTACCGGAGTTTTGAGTTTGGCGATGTGGGAGACCAGCACCATCTCCTCCTCTCCGGCACTTCGCTTGGAGTCGATGAGGTAGAGCACCACATCGCTCTCTTCCAGACTTCTGAGGGCAGTATCCTGCAGACGCTTGTTCAGCGTCTTTTCACTGAGGTGAAAACCCGGGGTGTCGGTGAAGATCAACTGTCCGCGGTTGTCGGTATAGATGCCTCTGATCGCATTGCGTGTGGTCTGCGGAGTAGAGGCGGTGATGGAGACTTTCATCTCACAGATCGTATTGAGCAGGGTGCTTTTCCCTGCTGATGGGCGGCCGATAATGGCTACCGTGGCACATTTCATCGTTGGTGGATCCTCCAAGGATGAGTATACCGTACACAGCCTGCTCTGCCTACCGAGTGATCTCCTTGGTGCTCTCCCGATAGACGAGCCCGCTACCGATCTTCATCTTGATGTCGCCGGCACTTCCCTGGCAGATCACCTCATGCAGCATGCGTACCGCCTGGCGACCGATCATGGTGCGTTGCACATGCAAGGTGGTCAGGGGGGGCGAACTGGTGGCACTGAGGTATACATCGTCGAATCCTACTATCTGAATGTCGTCGGGTATCCTGTATCCGGCTTCTGCTAGGGCGCGCATCCCCCCGATTGCCAAGGTGTCATTGTCTGCAAAGATGAGTGAGGGGAACGTTGCCCCTTGCTTGATGTAGTGCTTCATCCCCAGATATGCACCCTTGAGCGTAGGCTCAAGCAGGTAGCAGAACTCCTTGCGGGTTTCGCGACCCAATTCCGCCATGGTGGAGTGAAATCCGTTGGATCGTTCGGTGAAGTTCTGGGCGTCAAACTGACTGTGGATGTATCCGATGGGACCGTCCCCCAACGAGGCAAGATACGTGACAGCACTGTGCACCATTTCCTCATTTGCCATCGTGATCGAGTGGCAGGAGAAATTCGGCATGGAGTTGTCGATGACCACATACGGGAGCTTGATTTTGTGAAGCACCTCGTATTCGGAAGGGTCGATCTCAGTACCGATGACCAAAAGGCCATCCAAGTGGGAGATGTCCAATGCGTTGATGGCGTCAGCGAGGCTTTTCTTCTCCACTTGGATGCGAAGAGTGTAGGAGAGCTTGCTGCACTCCTGTTCCACCGCATCCAGGATCTTGGAGATGAACCCTGCATTCTCCTCAACCAGAAAACCGGTCTTGATATATTTTAGGAACAGAATGGATTGCGGCGCCGAAGGACCGATTTTCCCCCGTTTGCCTTTTGCATAGTTTAGTTTGTTCAGTAACGCAAGGATTTCCTGGCGCTTGGCCTCGCTCACCCCAGGCCTGTTGTTGATGACCAGGGAAACGGTTGCCGGGGATACATTGGCTATTTTTGCGATTTCACGGATTGTCAAAGTAGGAAACCCTCTCTCGATATACGGAAATATAGCTTTTGTTTTTAGGCCAAGGGAAACACTGGAACTAAACAAACCCAAGCTTGTTTAGTATGATACGACAGCTTCACCTCTTTGTCAAATCTGTTTCACTGTTGATTTTCCTACGCCACTTTGGAGGCAATGGAGGAAAAAATAGTGTTTGACAACTAAACAATTCAGTGTTTTACTATGTATAAACGAACAAAAATTACTAAATTTTTAGTAAAATGTTTAGGAGG
>RZYT01000095.1 GCA_009930195.1 Spirochaetia bacterium
GAAGAGAGTGCAAACAAAGCACAGTCTATCGCTGCATCGATGCTGGATCGCCCGTTCTCAATCAGGGAGATGCCGATGAGGATGTCGAGCTGGAAGGGAGAGGAGTGAGGAAACGAGAACTGCTTCAGCTCGGTGTACAGGGCTGCGATGCGCTTTTCCAGGACCTTGCGCTCACGGTAACTGCACAGCAGGATGAACTTGTCCCCGGAAAGGCGTGCACACACCCCATCCTGGGTGGTGAAGCGGGGAAGCACCTTGGCAATGTACATCAGCAGGGTATCGCCGAAGGTATAGCCGAACTGATCGTTGATAAGCTTGAACTTGCCGATATCAATGACCATGACCGCATAGGAACTGCCGGCGCGTTGCAGCAATTGGGAAGCTTCATGCACGAAATGGTTCTTGTTCGGCAAGCCGGTCAGCTCATCCTCGAAAGCAAGCTTCTTCAGCGATTTCTCATAGAGATGATCGCGATACAGGAGGAAGAAAAGCAGGACCAACAGGATCAGCATCACCAGCACAGCCATGGAAAGGCTTGCCTGAAGGATGGAAAGATACGCTTTCTTGAGCAAGGTATCTTCTCTTTCAACATAGAAATACCCATAACCTGAACCAAGTTTGTGGAGAGAGATGTAGTTCCCTTGTTCCACTCTGCTTTCTGTTCGGCTTGTACTGCTCTCCAAGGAAGGGACCAGCGCAAACAGGGAAGATGGACCACTAGCTACCAATGCATCATTGACGAACTTCCACATGATCTCACCCTGCTCATCAGCCCATATCATGGTCGTACGAGCCTGGGTTTCGGGGCACTCGGGCAAGGCTTGGTAGGTCAATGCAGGCACAGAGAACTGCAACGACGCTTGGGTACCGTCAGCGAGACTGAACTGCTGATGGAAGGTGACCATACCGTTCTTCGCCCGGAAAGGGGAAGTAGGGACTTCCTCCCGAGTATACGAGATTGCAGGGTCTGCAAGTGCGGCAAGCAGTGCAAGAACCTCGCTCTCCGAATGGCCGGAGAGGGTTTTTGCCAAGGAAGCAAGCCCCTGGTGATCATGCTCTAGCTTGTACAAAAGCAAGTCCGCACACTGTTCACTGATGGTTTGGTACTGGCTGCGTTTCTCTTGGTCGAGGAGCCGCTCAAAGTGGGCATAGAACTGAAAGAAGGCAAATCCGATGACCAGGACAATGGGAATACCCAAAACAAAGAGTTGAAGGGCAATATGCGTGCGACTTCTGTTCTTCACCCCATACCCGGATTTCGTTGTCCAGCGGTTATACCCTTGCGTTTTGCGCATGCTGCTCCTTGTCCACCAGATGTCTGGTTCCAGTATAGCGAAATGAGAACAGGAATCAAGAACCCCTTGCGCAGAAATTGTCGGGAAGGGCACCATCTCCCACTGACAGGAGTGCATTTCCCCCTGTATACTGGTGATGGGAGAACACCGCATGAGAAAGCCAGCTTTGCTCCTGACTCTCCTCTTCTTCGTTTCCTGCAGGGCTCCGAGCTACGAGCAACTGTTGATCTGGGAGCTTCTCACCACGTATGGCCAAATCTTCACCTATGCTCGGGACGACAAGCCGGTGGAGTATACGCTTGCAAGCACGAGCTCACCAGCCTACACGGTCACCCACACATTCACCAATCTGACGACACCAAACGGCAGTTTCGCACACGGCACCGATACCATGACCTTCTCCGGCACCGGCTTTCCTCCCTCCTCTGCAACGTTCTCGATGCGGATCCGCACAGGATCGGGGGGGACCGAGCATGCTGTGTACTGGGAGATGAACCGGGTGGCAGGCAGGCCGGTCTTCAGCAACTTCTCCATTGATGGGGTTTCCTATCAGGATCATGTCACAGAACTTGCCGATTTCTATGAGCACACCTTCTGGTTGCCACCCCCGAACTGAAGACACTTGCCTTAGGCTGGGCTTTCCCCTATAGTACCTGCCATGATAGCCTCCTCATTCGTACAGATGTTGCCGATTCTCCTGGTAGTCCTGGGTGGATACGTGCTCAGTGGAATCTACTCCATCAAGGTGGAGGACCTGGTGAAAATCGTCTCCGATTTCTTCATGCCGGCCCTCATCTTCATCTCCCTGGTGCAGAGCGATCTCTCGGGTTCCACCATTGCCGACATAGCCAAGGCATCCTCCTTGGTGTGCATCCTGCTCTTCGCGCTTGCACTTGCGTGGGCCAAACTCTTCAAGCAGGATATCAGGAGTACCGTACCCCCCTTGGTTTTCATGAACTCCGGTTTTCTGGGCATCCCCCTGATGAAATTGTGGGGAGGCATGGAGGCCATGAATCTCATCCTGATCTATGACCAGGTACAAGGTATCTTCATGTTCACCCTCGGTATTCTGGTCATTACCGGCGGGCTGAGCAGGAAAAGCCTGCTTTCCATGCTTCACTCGCCCATCCTTTGGGCGGTACTGGTGGGCTTTGGAGCCCGGCTGGTATCACTCAGGATTCCCGTTTCCCTGGGAAACGCATTCTCTTTTGCAGGGGAGGCAGCCTCGCCATTGGCTGCATTCACCTTGGGGGTCTCGATCAGAAACATCAGGTTTTCCTTCAGTTGGAGCCTTATCGGGGCACTGGTGCTCCGCTTTGCAGGAGGCTACGCGATTGGGTACGTGGCAGCATTGGCGTTCGGCTTGTCAGGCATGGCAAGGACGGTGGTCATTGTCTCCACCGCCCTGCCTTCAGCAGTCTTCACCAGTGTGTTGCCGCTGCGTTACAACCTTCCCAACCAGTTCGCCAGTACCATGGTACTGACATCCACCCTGCTGGGAGTATTCACCATTCCCCTCTCCTTTGCCTTGGCAGGCTAAAGAGCGGCTATTTCTGCTTTTACTGCAGAGAACTCAAGGCCCTGACTCTCTGCAAGCGTCTTGACCGAGGAAAGCTTGTTGTCAATCTTTCCCAGGATCTTTTCCAAGTCGCTGAGCTGGTAGCCCGCATTGAGCAGGTCCTGTACCGTTGTTTTTCCTGTTACGGACACCACAGTGGTCGTCGTGACAGGGGCCGCCTCAAGTCCTTCGGGAAGAGCAACGGCACTCGCCTTGAGCTCTGCAAACCGAGGATCGGTATTCTTTTGCAACTGTTCAAGCACCTCGATGGCGCTGACAGGCAGCAGGGTGCCTTCCTCTGCTTCAAAGGCTATCCCGGTATACAGGGCCACAAACAAGCGGACCGAATCGGTTCCCACCTCCGCTCCCTCGGGGATGTTTCCAAGCCACAGCGCCTCAAGATCCCCAATCCTCTGCGCCCCGTTCTGTGACTGGAAGGCAGAGAGCAGGACATCCACAGGAACAGCAAACGCATTGGTAACATCCTGATAACTATAGGAACCGCGGATATCTGCAGGATCGGGCATGCCGGCGAAACTTCCTGTCTTGATGAGTACAGGTTGTTTGGAACTGGTGGTTTGCCAGAGGCCAAAGGCAACCGAGAGCAAGATGCCGCCGATCAGAATCCCTACCGTAAGCAGACCAACCTTGTTGACCGAAAGATGGCGGCCACCCTTTGCCGTGCTGAAAACCACGGTCTTGTCCACAGGGCACGAAGTATCGCTGGTGCACTCCATACAGGAGATGCACTGCACGTCCTTCACCGTCTCCTTGTGTGCCACATCAATGTTCATCGGACACGCACGACTGCAGGCATTGCAGCTGATGCAGGTTGAGCTCACCCTACGGATCTTGAAGATGCGGATGCGGTTGAACAAGCCAAGGAACGCTCCATACGGGCAGGCATACTTGCAGAAAGGTCGTTCCACCACCAAGGAGAGGAGCAGGATGATGACCAGGATCACCATGCCACCGATGGCAACCTCGCCATGAATGATTGAAAAGAGTGCATAGTAGGGATCATACTCCTGGAAGACAAGCGTTGCCGTGAGGGCGGTCATCACCAACACCCAGACCAGCACGACATAGCGCAAAAGTCTGAGTACGCGATCGATCTTGGCGGGCACAAAGGTGTTGTACCTGCGCTTGAAAAGTTTCCTGCCCAGTTTCCCAACCCACTCCTGTACCGTCCCCAAGGGGCAGATCCAACCGCAGAGCACCGGTCCGAACAGAATTGCCAGAACCACACCCAAGCCGGCAAGCACCACCGCTGAATCGTGGATTTTCTTGACCAGCACCCCGGTTTTCACCAGGTTGTAGAGTGTCACCACCCCGCCGAAGGGGCAGAGGGCATGCAAGCTGGCTGTCTTGATATCAAAGGGAAGATTCCATCCCCGCTCGATTGCTTCGGAAACCAGTACGATCAGAAGTACCCAGACAAAAAAGGCGATTTGCACTACAGACCGCAAGCGACCATGTCGTTTCTTGGAAGTTTTCATCCTCTATCTCTCCATTGTCCCTTAGCCTAGGGGCCCAGTTTGTGAATCATGTGAAGCTCTGCTTCAGAGTGGATAAAACCTTTGAGCTCTGTACTCTCCGTGGTAGAATACATCCACCAAGGAGAGAACACCATGCGTAGGCACATCCTCATCTTATGGATTCTTTGCATACTTCCCACCCTAGCCTTCGGCATGCCCATAGCAGAGCCATTGCCCCCTGCCCAGCACGACCTGCAGGGAAGTCTCGCCTTCGGTTCGTCAGTGAGACAGTTTTCCGACAAATTGTTTCTCGATGGGCTTGGGCAGGATGCAAACAGGATGATCAGCCCACTCTCCGCTCTTCTGGTTCTGGCCATGAGTGCAAACGGAGCTGAGGGAGAGACGCAGCGTGAGATGATCGAAGTCCTGACCGAGGGGCATCTGGATAAGGATGCGCTCAATCGGGAAAGCCTCTTCTACCTTTCCCGTCTTCCTGAAGAAGTCTCCATCGCAAACAGCCTCTGGGTGAACCAGCGTCTTTCGCTCTCCCAAGCTTTCGAACGGGAAGCAAAACACTACTATCAGGCCGAAGCGGCCGGGCTGGACTTCTCAAAGGCCTCCAGTGCCAAGAGAATCAACGACTGGGTGAGCAAGGCAACACGCAACGCCATCGACTCCATCATCGACGCAACCCGGGAAGATATGGTGCTCTACCTCATCAATGCCATCTCCTTCAAGGATGACTGGAAATCTCCCTTCGAAGCGACGGCAACCGCCAAAAGGACCTTTCATGCCAAAAGCGGGGATGTTCGGGCCCCATTTCTCAACCAAACAGGGTTTTTCCCCTACGCAAGCATCGATGGGGCATCCCTGCTGACCCTTCCGTACCAGAACGAGCGCTACACCATGGTGCTTCTGCTGCCGGATGAGGAAACAGACATCACCACGTATCTGGAAGGTTGGAATGATTCGCGCTTCAGTTCCTTCCTCCTTGACCAAGCGAAGCAAAGCAAACACACAAGAGTGCGCCTGAGCCTGCCCAAGTTTGAAAGCACCTACAAGGACAGCTTGGTTGACAACCTGAGCCGACTGGGGATGAGGGAGTGTTTCAACCCCATGCAAGCTGACTTCTCAGCCTTGCTCTCCCCAAGCAGCAAGGAAGTGGTGATCGATGAGGTGCTCCACAAGACGTTCATCAGGGTTGACGAGCAAGGTACCGAGGCCGCTGCAGTGACTGCGGTGATGATGAGAGCCACCAGCATGGCACCCCAGGATGAGCTGGTGCTCATCTTCGATCGGCCTTTCTTCTACGCAATTCTTGATCTTGAAGCACACATTCCCCTTTTTCTGGGTGTCCTGGACAGCCCGCAGCTTAGATGACAGCAACGAGGAGGCACCCCATCAAAGCCATCACCCTACGCACCAAGCTCGGATTCGGCATTGGCGATCTGGGCGGGAACCTGTTTTTCACCATCATCGGTTTCTACCTGCTCTACTACTTCACCGATGTGGTGGGTCTGCTTCCGGCCCTTGCCGGCACTGCCCTGATGATAGGCAAGATATGGGATGCCGTCACCGACCCGGTGACCGGGTACCTCTCCGACAGGACCCGCACCCGCTTTGGACGACGCAGGCCCTATATGTTCGTCGGCGCAATCATCTCGTTTTTCTGCATGGGGCTGCTCTTCACCCCGGTGGAACTCTCCAGCCAAGGGCTTCTCTTTGTCTACCTCACCTTTCTCTATTGCCTGCTCAACACCGCCTACACCCTGGTGAACATTCCCTATGCGGCACTATTGCCCGAGCTTACCGATGACTACTACCAACGGACCATCCTCACCGGATACCGGATGAGCTTTGCGGTGGTCGGCACCTTTGTCGGGGCTGCTTTGGTCATGCCCATCGTCTCCGCCTTCCCAACAGAAAATCTGGGTTGGTCAATGATGGGGACCTTCATGGGAGCAGTGATGCTCTTCTCCACCCTGGCAACCGTGTTTGCCATCACCGAGCCCGCACACCCGGAGAAAGAGGTGCAGGAAGGTTTCTTCTCCACCTTTGCAGAGGTGCTCAAGGAGAAAGTCTTCCTTACCGCACTGCTTCCCTGGACCTTCTTCATCACCGGAACTTCCATGGTGCAAGGGTCTTTGGTCTACTACTTCACCTATATCTTCGGCAACGAGGGCCTGTTCCAGCTTGCCTTGGTGGCACTGCTCTCCTTCAGCCTGCTGTGCATACCCATCTGGGTGCGCATCTCCCACCGCATCGGCAAGAAGCGGTGCTACATGATAGGGATGGGCATCATGAGCATGGGCGTCTTGCTCTTCAGCCTGTTGGGCCAGCGTCTGGGGCCGGTCTTCGGGGTCATCATCATGGCTGTTTCGGGCATCGGCTTGTCCACCCACTACGTCATGCCCCATGCAATTCTCCCCGATATTGTCGAATATGATGTCACTTTGCATGCAAAAGGACGCCGGGAGGGGGTGTTTTCCAGCCTGTGGACCTTCTCAAGCAAGCTGGGGCAGGCCTTTGCCCTGGCGCTCAACGGCTGGATCCTTGCACTCTTCGGCTACCAGAGCGAAGCGGTGGGATCTATGGCCAAAACCGGCATCATGCTGC
This sequence comes from Spirochaetia bacterium, assembly GCA_009930195.1. Taxonomy (GTDB): domain Bacteria; phylum Spirochaetota; class Spirochaetia; order Sphaerochaetales; family Sphaerochaetaceae; genus Sphaerochaeta. The sequence continues at coordinate 6,948 of RZYT01000095.1, forward strand.
TGTGTGGTCCGCTTCCCCTCATCTGGTATGTCCTGGGCATCATCATCCTCAGGCACTACCCCATCGACCAAGCATTTTACCAGCGTATTCTTTCTCAGCGGAGTGAGCAGTGAGGCATGCGAACCAAAGTTTTCCCCAACCCCGCTACTCGCCTGTGATGAGAGCTTTGGTGCGCATGATAGGTCCTTGGTACCTGCATCTCGGCGAGGGCATCAAGGGTCTGGAGATCCACCGTAAACAGGTTCTCGACCAGGAGCTGACTGCCTTTCTCCAGGGAAAGCAGCGCCTCATCATTGCGTTCCGGCACACAGCCAAGGAGGACGCACCGGTCATTCTGGTGGGAGTCAAGCAGCTGCACCTCCGCTTCCTCTACGGCAGGGATGTCCTGAACTGGGCGGGAAAGGTCACGCGGTTTCTCTTCCCCCGACTTGGCTTCGTAGCGGTGCAGAACCGCTTTTCCAACCGTGAAGGGATTGAACTGCTCAAGAGAGAACTCAAGGAGGGAAGATTCCCGCTTTGCCTTGCCCCTGAGGGACAGGTGACGTATCACATGTTCCATTGCGCCAAGCTGCAGGCAGGGCTTGCGTCCTTCGCCTTGTGGGCGATGGAGAGCGGCAAGGATGTGACCATTCTGCCCATTGCCACCGGGTATGAGTATCCCCCTACCCTTGGGGAGCTCTTGTCGCTTTGGCAGCAAAAAAGCTCGCATGCGTTGGCAGCGGCGAACACTCTTGATGAAGCCTTCGACCATACGCTTTCCCTGGTTGCACGTGCATTTGGCCTTGAGGACAGCAAGGATCGCCCGTTGATCGAGCGAAGGGACAGCCTTTGCAACCAATTGCTGGAAAAGGGGGAAGCCTTGGCTGGCATCGAGCACAGTGGGAGCAGCACCCTCGACCGTCTCTTCGCCCTGCGGTACGCCGGGCAGGACATCCTGTTCGGAGCCGTCCCCTTCGACCAGGCAAGAAAGGATGAAGCCTCAACATTTCTGACCTACAGCCAAGTGGTTGATGTTCTTGAATATCTTGACAGGGAGTACGGGGAGGGAAGAGATGAGGAAACCAGGCAAAAGGAACTGGTCCTGAATCTTCTGGACGTCATCAACCGCATCGAAGGCGGATCCATCAATACCCGATACTCCCCCAAGGGGAAGCGGGCTCACCTGCTCATAGGTGAACCG
>RZYT01000096.1 GCA_009930195.1 Spirochaetia bacterium
TGCTGTCATCTGTGGCATATTTGCTGCCTCCTGATGACAGTGTATTGCATCAAGTGTGACACAGAGTGTCGTAGTCACTGATTCTTAAAAACAGCCAAACTTTTTACATACCAAGTATGGATAGGGATCAAAATTTCACAATCGATATATTGGATTATTCTTTCATGGGATGAAGGGATTCCCCTTTGCGAGTACAGGGTAGGCGGATGGTAGAACGCATCTATTTTTCATGCAAAAGGAGCAGTCCTGAACGCGGAGCAGTGTACACACTTTTCTGATGATTTTCTCACCGATCCTGCATGCTCTGCTGACAACCATCCTCCATGGTGTAACCAATCAAACATCCATGGAGGATAGGTATGAAAAAACATGTGATCGCAGTCCTTGTGCTGCTCTTTGCACTCTTGACGGTGCTCCCTGCCCAGGCAAACGTTGAACAGCCGGCAATGAGCAGTCCTGTTTCCCAAACTCAGGCAGCAGAGCCCAAGTACGTCTTCATGTTCATTGGTGATGGTATGAGCCATGTGCAGATCAATGCTGCCCAGGTGCTGAAGGGGAACAAGGAGAAGGGCAACCTCTCATTGGGAAAGCTGACTTTCACCCAGTTTCCTGCAGTAGGACTGCAGACCACCTATGATGCAACCTCGTTCTGCCCCGACTCCGCGTCCACCGCCACCTCCCTCTCCTCCGGCTTCAAGACACACAGCGGGGTCATCGGGCTGGGCATCGACAAGCAGCAGGTGGGAAAAACCATTGCTGAGCAGGTCAAGCAGCAGAAGGATTGGAAGGTTGGCATTGTGTCGACGGTAACCCTCAACCATGCAACCCCTGCCGCCTACTATGCGCACGTACCCTCCAGAAACAGCTACTATGACATCGGGCTGCAGATGGCAGACAGCGGGTTTGACTACTTTGCAGGAGGTGCCATCAGCAAGGCTGAGGACGGTGGGAACAAGAGCATCTACACCATCCTTGAGGAAAAGGGCTATCTGGTGACCGATTCCGCCCAAGAGATTCTCTCCCTCAACGCCGCAGCAGGGAAGGTGTATGCCCAGAGCCCGAGACTGCAGGACAGTGGTTCCATGCCCTATGCCATGGACATGGATGCTGACGACCTCAGCCTTGCCCAATTGGTCGGCAAGGGTATTGAGCTGCTGGACAATGAGAACGGCTTCTTCATGATGGTGGAGTCGGGCAAGATCGACTGGGCCTGTCATGCCAACGATGCAGCAGCTGAGATCAACGACCTACTGGCCTTCGATGCAGCCATCGACGAGGCACTTGCCTTTGCCCAGGCTCATCCCCAGGAGACCCTCATCGTGGTGACCGGGGACCATGAGACCGGTGGCATGACCATCGGGTATGCCGGTACCGGCTACAACACCGCCTTCGACATCCTGGAGAACCAGAAGCTCTCCTACGTTGCCTTCGACGAGAAGTTCAACGCAAGACTCAAGGCTGACAGCCTGTTCAGCTTCTCTGAAGCCTTGGATCTGGTTGCCGCTGACTTCGGACTGGTTGCCCCCGGCAAGACTGCATCCAACAAGGCGTTTGTGCTCTCCGACCTGGAGTATGCCAAGCTTGAACAAGCGTTCACCCAGGCAAAGCTTCCCTCATCCCAGCGAAGTGTTGATGACCAGTACAAGCTTCTCTACGGTGGCTACAACCCGTTCTCCATCACCCTGACCCACATCCTGAACAACAAGGCAGGCATCGGTTGGACCAGTTACGCCCATACCGGGACACCGGTAAGCGTCTATGCCTACGGCTCCGGCAGCGAACGCTTCAGCGGCAGCTACGACAATACCGAGATCTACCACAAACTTGCTGACCTTGTGGGCCTTGTCTAAACTTCTCTTCCGTCCTCCCTCTCCCCTTGGGGGAGGGGAGGATGATAAGGACTCAACCATGCATCAACGCTTCGTACACAGGGAGGCCCTTCTGGTCCTCCTGTTTCTTCTCTTTGCTGTGTTCCTCGTCCTGCTTCCCACCGGCTTCTCCCGATCAATCTACATCAATGCAGAGGGTGTGAAAGCCCGAGTGCTTGCCACCGACAACACAAACCTGCTTGAGCGGGGAGTGGTGCGCCTCGGAGAGCAGACCTGCACCATCAGGATACTGGGAGGGGAGCATAAGGGAAGCCAGATCCAGGCGGTGAACCTGCTCAGCGGAAAGCTGGAGTTTGACACCTTCTATCAGGCAGGCGACCTGGCATGGGCCTTGGTCGAGGAGGACGGGGAGGGGAACATTCTCTTTGCAAACATGGTGAACCACTATCGGGTGGGCAAGGAGCTGGTGCTTCTTTTGCTGTTCGCCGTCCTGCTGGTCCTCTCTTCCGGGCTGACAGGACTGCGGACCCTGCTCTCCTTTGCCCTTGCCTTTCTCCTGATCTGGAAAGTGCTCATTCCCCTCTGCCTGAAGGGGTACGAACCGGTCCTGGTGGCCCTGGGAGTGGGGACGCTTCTGACCATCAGCTGCCTGTTGCTGGTGGCAGGATTTACCCGCAAAGCCTATGCCGCCATTCTCAGCTCCCTGCTCTGCTCCCTGCTCACCTGCCTTTTGGCAATCCTGGGGACCTCCTACCTTGGCATCCATGGATCGGTGATGAGTTGGTCGGAATCCTTGTTGTTTGCAGGCTTTGAACAGGTGAACCTGACCAAGCTCTTCCAAGCTGCCATCTATCTCTCCTGCAGCGGAGCCATCCTCGATCTCTCAATCGATATCAGTGCGGCCATGGAAGAGTTGCATCAGGCAAATCCCGGGTTGGGCAAGCCCCAGATGATGAAGAGCGGCATGACCATAGCCCGCTCGGTGGTAGGGAGCCAGACCACCACCTTGTTGCTTGCCTACATCGGAAGCTACTTGACGATCATGATGGTCTACATGGCACAATGCACACCTGTGATGAGCATCCTCAATGCCCAGAGTGTAGCCTCCGAGATTCTCCATACCTTGGTCGGATGCATCGGGCTGGTGTTGGTGGGCCCACTTACCAGCCTGGTGTGCAGCTACCTCTATGCCGATCGAAGATGATCAGCTCTCGTCGTCCTCAGTTGCAGCAAGTCGCTCTTCTTTGGCCTTCAGCCGATGGGGATCGCGGTAGATGACCGGGCTTGCCCCGAAGAGGAAGTCATCCTCAAAGGCTGTCCTCTCCATCTTCATCAGCTCCTTGGCAATGGTGGTGACGTTGCGCCTGAACTCCGGGCTGTTGATCTCATCCACATTCTTGCCCCGTTGCTTGCGATAGTGCGAGTAGTGCTTCCAAAGGCTGTTGGTCATCTTTGCCGTGGTGGAGGGGCGTCGCAGGAGGTCCAATACCTGGGCTCTGAAAGTCGGTTCGAACTGGGCAAAGTCAGCCTTGCCCAGAGAAGCCAACGTGCGTCCCATCTCCCTTGCCCAGGTGTTGTCCAACTCCTGGCAGATGAACTTGAGAGCATACCAAGCCTCGTACAGTTCCTGCATGGAGGAGAGCTTGTGGCCGCTGAACCACGTGAAAGCCAAGAGCCTGCGTCTCCAGTCCCACCACTTCAAAGGGCTTTGCAGGTCGCTTGAGGGGATGAGAAAGAATCCCTCATTGAGCAGGAGCGAGCCGAAGACACCAGGGGGATTGCCCCGTTTGGTATTCTTCAAGGTTGTGCGGTAAACACCGCAGGAAGGACTGCCGTCCATATAGATGTATGCTTTTGCATTGCAGCGGCGAAGCACCTCAAGGCATTCGAGCGAGCCCTCTTTCATCTCCTTGGTGACCAAGCGTCCCCCACGGTTCTTGACCTCGGCCTCCCCGGTCCAGACATCCTCCCCGGTCCCCCCCGAAAGGTGCACCGGGTCCCGGGTAACCCCAAGGCCGGCCTGGCACTCCGGACAGACGGGACAGAAGATGAAGTCATTCTTCTCCCTTCCCAAAGCAGAAAGGACATCAATACCCTTTCCGTTGTAGCGTACAGGCCCGCCCATGGCACACAGGCTGATGCCAATGGGAATCTTCTCAGTCAGGACGATGGTCTTGTGTTCCATAGGATTCCTCGCTTGGACATAGTGTAGCATCGGCACTTGGGAAGGGAAACAGAAATCCTCCGGCTTTGCAGATCACTCACTTGGGTGTAGGATAGGGTATGGATATCCAAACGTTTTTCGCATCGTTTCCCGAATCCTACAAGATCTACCTGGTGGTCCATGAGGTCATCGACGCACTGGGGCCTTCCGTCGTGCAGATAACCGAAAGCCAGATCAGGTATACCGCTTCCCATCACTTTGCCTACCTATGGATACCCGGCAGGTACCAGAAGGGCCGGGTGGCTCCCTTGGTCCTGAGCATACCACTCACCTATGTGGATGCGACGGTGGAATGGAAAGAGGTGGTGGAGGTGAATCCCAAGGTGTTCATGCACCACAAGGAGCTGTGGACAAGCAGCGATCTCGACCACCGATTGGTGCACATCCTGCGCACATCCTATGCGCAATAAGCGTTTTGTCGCTGAGCATCGGGGAGGGTTGCTGACGCTCGAGGACCATCGAACATTGATGAAGTGGTCCCTGGCAATGGCCGAGCATCTGCAAGCCCATCTCCTCCATCCCGTAGATCCTCTTCTTTTCAATGCCCTCACTGTGGGAAGATTGTGGAGCGAAGGCTTGGTCGCAACCGGAGAAGCCATCAAATGGAGCAGGGCGGTGCACAAGTATGCACAAACCGTTGAAGATCCTGCCTCCAAGATATTTTGCCGTGCAGTCGGTCATGCGGTGGCAACCGCCCATATGGCCGACCACTGCCTGGGACCGGTATACTACGGCAGAAAGCTGATGAACCTGCTTGCTCTGGATGCAGAGCAGGAGCTTGCTTGGCAGACGGCAAAACTCAGGGAAGTATGTCCGAATCTTTACCCGTTCATCCTGCAGGTGATGCAGGAAAAACTACAAAGTCGGAAGTGAAATGACGATAATCTCGGAAGTAGGATGGCAATTGGTTCGGCAACAAATGGGAGAATCCGTTTACGGGGAAGGAGGCTGCAACGGAGAAGCCTATCGATTCCCACGGAAAATAGTGGGACAAGCCTTCCAAGAGTTCTTTCTCATCGTCTACAATCACCAGAGTATACATAGTCCTACTCTACTACACTATTTGGGCGAAAATGTCAAAAATTGATACCCGATGTCAAGCTATTCGTTCTGGTGTTTTGCCCAAACGGCCAAGAGAATGAGGATACTGAGAAGGAGGAGGGAGTACATGAAAGAGACTCGAATCTGCATCATTGGTGGCGGTGGACGCCTCTGGGCCATCCAATTCATGAAAGATCTTGCGTACAATACCATGACCCATGGGACACTGGTCCTGTACGATATCGATAAGCAGGCTGCCCGCAATAATGTGGCGGTAGCCGAACAGGTACTGCGGGTGAACAACAGCGAAGGCCGTTTTGCGGTGGTTGCCATCGACGACCTTGGTCAGGCGCTCAGCGGCTGCGACATGGTCATCATCTCCATTGAGCCCGGCAAGACCGAGTGCCGCTACGGGGATCTGGTTCTGCCCGAAGAGTACGGTATCCTGCAGTCGGTTGGTGATACCACCGGCCCCGGCGGCATCATGCGTGCCCGTCGTGCCCTTCCCATTTTCTTCGACCTTGCAAAGAAGATTGAGCAGTTCTGCCCAAATGCTTGGGTGATCAACTACACCAACCCGATGACCCTCTGCACTGCGGCCCTTTACAAGGCTTTCCCCGCCATCAAGGCGCTGGGGTGCTGTCATGAGGTATTCCATACCCAGAACTTCCTGGCCAAGAAAGTCAGTACCTGGTTTGGTGTCCCCACTCCCGACCGAAGGGAGATCAGGATTGATCTGACCGGGGTGAACCACTTCACCTTTGTGACCAAGGCTACTTGGCAGGGTCATGACCTGATGGCCAGGCTTGTTGAGGATCTCAAGGATCCTGAAACCTTTGCCGATGGCACTGAGGTTGCCCTCAAGCGCCTTGAGCAAGAAAAGTGGTTTGATTGCGACCAGAAGATAGCCCTGAGCTTCCTGCGTGACTTCAACACCCTTGGTGCTGCCGGGGACCGCCATCTGGCCGAGTTCGTGCCCTGGTTCCTCACCAGCGATGAGAACCTCCACACCTATGGTGTCATCCGCACCCCGTATGCATGGAGAATGCGCAGCGCAAAGGAAAAGCGTGAGAAAGTATTCAATGATGAGGATCTGAAGGCTTCCCTCTCCGATGAGGAAGGGGTGGACATCATGCGCTGTCTCATGGGAGACAAGTCCATGGTCACCAACATCAATCGTCCCAATGAGGGGCAGGTCAGCTACTTGCCGTTGGGAAGGATTGTGGAGAGCAACGGCGTGATCGATGAGGATTCCATCCGTCCGATCGTCGCTTCCGATCCTCCGCTTGCCATCCAGAACCTGGTTCGCCAGGTGAGCGATGTGCAGGAGATGACCCTTCAGGCAATCTGGGAGAAGGATGATGAACTGCTGTTCACCGCTTTCCTCTCCGATCCCTTGATGAACCTCTCCCGCGACAAGGCTCGTGAGCTGTTTGAGAAGATGCTGAAGGCTTCCGAGCTGCAGTACTGACCAGTAGGAAAAAACACACGCTATTGGAGAAGAGGCCGAGGAATCGGCCTCTTCAGCATATCGGTGCTCATGATGTACCTCTTTGCTCCAGAAGCCATGCATAAGCAGGTATCACATGGATGATGCTCCCTGATTCCTCATTGATGATTTCCTCTTCCTCATATGCGGTGATAATCCATCCTTCATGCAGTTTCAATTCTCTCATAGCATCAAACAGGGCTCCACATTCACGCTCTCTGGTACCATTCTGACTTTGCATGGTCCAACACACCTGCAGTAACCAGATATCCGAATCAAGACCAACAGCGAAATCAATCTCATCCCCTTTTTCGGTTTTGTAGTACCATATCTCTTTCATGCTTCGCCTCAGTTCAATGAACACCATATTCTCAAGAATAAGGCCGGCATTTTCAGAAGTTGAATAGCTGAACGCTTGTGCTATTGCGTGGTCGATTGTGTACACTTTTTTTGGATTCACAGCTTGGATGGCTGTGTTGTAGGAGCGTATGGGAACAGTGAACAACAGGTAGCTGTCTGCAAGTTTGTCCAGATAGTCATTGATCAGGGCCGGGGAGAGCGTTTGACGCTCCCCTGCCAACCTTTGCTTGAGCTTGTTCACGGTAGTAAGGCGGCTCATGGTGCCCATCAGCAACTGTACCATGCGCTTGAGTTGGGTAGGGTGAGGAATGTTGTAACGCAGAATCAAATCTCTGGTAAGCACATCGTTGACAAGATTCTGGAAGTACGGGGGAGCCATACTGTCTTTTGGCAGCAAAAGGCGTTCCGGCATCCCTCCTTTCTTGAAATATTCGTTGAAAGCCTCGATGACCCTATCCCTGCTTGCAATATCGGTTATTGCTTCGTGTAGGTTGGAAGCACGGAGAAACTCCCGAAAAGAAAAGGGAAACAGTTCCCAGGTGAATGTCCTTCCTCCCAGTTCGGTGGCTATCTCTTTGGAAAGAAGCTTTGCAGACGAACCTGTTATATAGATTTCGCATTTCTCAGTTGATTGCAATCTGTTGATGAATGGGCCCCACTGGTGGACATACTGTAGTTCGTCGAAGAAGAAGTACACGTTCTTCGTATGATTTTGGGGATACATTCCATAGTATGTGTCTGCAATGATTGTTGGACGGGTACTCTCAAGCCTGAGGAAATCCAAGCGATCATCCGAGAAGTCTATATAGCAGATTTGTTCCTTGCTCACACCTTCTCCCAAAAGTGTTTGGATTCTCTCATGTTGCCATGTTGATTTCCCACCTCTTCTGATACCTACAATCACTGTTGCCTTTCTTGGAACAGGAAGGATTTGCATATCCCTGCTCACGATGGGATACTGCTCGAGAAAGTTCATCTGATGTTGGGCGATGATGAGTCGCAAGGTTTCATTCATACGATATGATACCTTGATTTCTGCAGGAAGTCAAAGAGTTTACAAAATCTTGTAAACTATTGGCTAAAAGTTTACAAAATCTTGTAAACCTTTATCACGTCTCCAATGGCAGTACCTCATCTCTCATGAAGCCTAT
>RZYT01000097.1 GCA_009930195.1 Spirochaetia bacterium
TCAGGAATCTGTCTTTCGTTTTTCCTCACGATTTTCAAGTTCTTCGCTGATAGCCTGCATTTTCCGTTCGATCGTTCCCTTCCCTTTCTTCGGAGCCTTTTCCAGAGCTTCTGAGAGTTTTGCCTGGGCTTGCTTCAGGTCCTCGATGGACTGTGCTTCCTCAGCTTTGTCAAAAACCAGATCCTCCACCACCTTCTTTGCTGTCTGCTTCTTCTGGCGGTAACCATCCGACGGCAGATGCCGCGTTGAAGCATCGAGTTCCCTCCGGTCGGACAGCGACGGGGAAGCAATCTCAATGCCCTCATCCACAAAGACGTCAAGAACGGTCTTGTACAGCTCGCTGGTCTTGCTCAGACGCTCGGCACTCTGGTCGAGCATCCCATAGAGGCGATAACGGATTGCATGATCCAAAAACGCTTCTATGAATACGAAGGGGTCGGTTAGCTTGCATTGGGAAGCCGCCTTGAGCAAAGCCTGCTCAACATTCTGATGGCTGACCGTGTAGCCGATGGAGAGACTGATATTGAGGAAGGTACCGTCACGGCGAGTCACCTTCACCGCTTTCTGTGCCAAAAACAGATTGGGAAGACTGACCACGTCCCGATTCACCAGTTGTATCTCCGTATGAAAGATCCCAAGGTCGGTAACCCTGCCTACCAGGTCATCCATTTCTATGAAATCGCCACCGCGGAACTCATGTGTCATTCTCAGCATGATGCCTGCCATCGCATTGCTCACCAATGTGGTGGACGAAAGTGCAATGACGGCACTGAGCAAGAGGCCGAGAACGGAGAGAATCTGCATCTTGATCTCATGGTCGAGAGGAAGGAGTGCAATGGAGAGAAAAAGCCCAACCAGGAAGACAAGGAAAATCAGCAACTGGCGCTGGTACGGCCAACGCTTGGTGCTCTCCAAGGTTTTCCTGAACACCAGACGGATCAGTACCACCAATAGAACAGTACCGGCAATGACAATGGCCGTAGCCAAGTAAGAACCAAGAAACGGCATAGACACCTCCTCTTGCTGTACCTGTATCATACCAGAGGCCTGGCTTGGAGCACAGAGGAAATCGCTTTCTGCTACTCCTTGCGCAGAAGGGTTTTCACGATCTCCTGGTCACTCGGTGCAAAAGCGTATGCTGACAACTCCTGAAGGCTGACCCACCGGTACTCAGTGTGAACCGACAAGGAAAGCTGTGCAAACTCCGGAGCAAACACCCGATAGGCCTTGAGGTGGTAGAGTGTCTCCTTGTTGGTGAAATCATGACTGTGCAGAAGTTCCCCCACTTCAATTGCAAGCCCCAGCTCTTCAGCAAACTCACGCTTCAGGGTCTCTTGCTCACTCTCTGTGTAGCGGTTCTTCCCCCCCGGGAACTCCCAGAGGCCGCCTATCGAACCTTTGTCCTCTCGTTTCGCAATGAAAAAGCGATCATTCTGTATCAGGACACCTGCCGTGGTGATGCGTTCTTGCATGGTTCTACCTCTCTTACACCAATACCAATTGGGGTGCAACAAAATGTATGATCGCAATGCCAAGGGTAAGATATCCCACATTGCGCTTGTTTCGTTCGACATAGAGCCCGGTGGCTCCCAGCATGGTCTGTTCCTCTTCCTGCATCACCCCTACCCCTCTGAGCGCTTGGAATGCATACCATATCGTAAGGGAGAGTATGTTTATCATCGGGATGAAATCCCCAAGGAAGGTAGGACCGGGCTCCATGGGCACGAAGGCAAGCGCAGGGCTGAGCAGCAAGCCCAGTGTGATGAGGATTCGCCTGAATATCCTTTTGGTACGGAAGGCATACCGAAGGGAGAGCAACAAAGGAAAGGAGAGCCCATAGGTATCAGAGAGCAGGAAGGCCACCCCCATCAGCAAATAGGCAATGGAGAGAAAATAGAGTTGCATCATGCCTCAGCCTCCTCAACAGCCTTACCGACAAAGTTGAGCAGGGTTTCACTATCATAATATCCGCAGGCAAGCTGAGCTTTCCGGCCTGCATCCTGATGAATCAGGGCCCCTTCCACTGCGCACAGAACAGGATCCTTGAGCTTCGCCAGCAAGGCGGCAATGATGCCGCCCAGGACGTCCCCGCTGCCTCCTACGCCCAATGAGGGGTTGAGGCCCTCGATGACGATGACCTTCTCTTTTTCCGAAGCAACATGCACCAAGGAACTTTTCACCACCAGCGTTGCATGGAGCCTATGGGAGAGCTCTTCCAAGGCGGAGAAGAAGGAACGGGGTGTATCCAGGACTCCCGGGGGAAGGGAGACTGCCTCACACAGGGCTTTCAATTCCCCCAAGTGCGGAGTGAGGATGAGCGGGCCATGGCTGATTTCCATGCCTTGCTTGAGCAAGTGTGCATAGCAGCGGATACCATCAGCATCGAGCACCAGGGGAGTGCCCGTCCCAAACAAGGTTTGCAACAAGGCCTCCCTGCCGCTTCCCCAACCGGGGCCGGCCAGAATTGCGTCATAGGACGGAAGGTCCTGTCCCTCATAGGTCCTTACCATAAGGGACGGAGCCTCGCTTGCTGCAATCGGAAGGACTTCGCGATCACAATAGAGGGTGACCAGACCTGAGCGGGCAAAGAAACAGGCGCGTGCCGCCAATCGGGCAGCTCCTGTGTAGTGCTCACTGAGACTGAAGACTGCCACATGACCCCTGCTGTTCTTGTACTCGTGCGAAGCAAGGGGAGCAATGCAAGCCTTGGTCCGGTCGCACAGCAAGGCCGCAGAAGGAGCCTTTTCCATGAGAAAGGGAGGAAACGTAGGATTGACCGTGACAATTCGTCCACAGGATGCCCGGCTTGCGGGATGGAACATTGCCAGTTTTTCCAAGCCCATGGTCACCGTAAGGTCTGCATGGAAATGCAAAGAGCTGGCAGGAACCTCATCACCGAGACCGGAAGGGATATCTATGGCCAATTTCTTTGCCTGGCTTGCATTGGCAAATTCCACCAGAAGTCTGGCATCTCCACGCAGCTCACCGCTGAGCCCGGTCCCAAAGAGCCCATCCACAATCCATGCGGCTGCATTCAGCTCATCCTGTACCCGCGTATGTTGGTCAGGTTCCCAGACAAGCGTCTCAAACCCATAGGATTGGACGATGGCACGCTGCTGCTGATAGGAGGGTGACCCTTGCTTGGGAAGGAGCACCAGGAGAGAGTTGGTATACCCGGCGTTCCAAGCATAGCGGGCTGCAACCAGTGCATCGCCTCCATTGTTTCCGCTTCCACACAAGAAGACAAGGCGATCAGGGGATTCCAGTTCGTGCTTCCAAGCCTCAAATATCTGAAGCCCTGCACTCTCCATAAGGACAAGGGCTGGCAAACACGCAGTGTTTTGGGCTTGTGCATCGAGATCAGAAACCGTCTTGGCGAGGGCGAGGCTCTTCATACCGATACTGTACATGAGGCAGGAGCGTGGGTCAACTCAACCTGGGTTGACACATACTGCGCTTCTGGGTAGTCTGAACGTGTCCTGGGGTGGCCTGATGGCCTGAGATTACACCCGTTAACCTGATCTGGATAATACCAGCGGAGGGAGACAGTCACTTCTCAAAAAAATTATCCCCATGGCAGACTAACATTTATGGAGGTGCTTATGAAAAAGCATCAGTTCGTGTGTATAATGGTCGCCATTCTCACCCTCATTGTTCCCCTGTTCGCCCAAGGTGCGCAAGAACAGAGCGCAGAACTCGTTGTCTACGCCTATGATGCGTTCTGTGGAGACTGGGGCCCAGGCCCTGCGCTGGTCGAGGAATTTGAGAAACAGAGCGGAATCAAGGTGAATCTGGTCAGTGCCGGTGATGCGGTGGAAATGATGACCAAGGTGATCAGCGAAAAGGCGAATCCCTGGGCGGACGTTGTGGTCGGCATCACCGACGACATGGCCCAGAAGATCTACGACGCCAAGTTGCTTGAGCCGTACAAGAGTCCTGTTTTGGATTCCATACCCGCTTCCCTCCAGTTTGACGAGCAGCATCGCCTGCTTCCGTTCGATTACGGCAACTTTGCCTTTGTGGTCGATACCGAGCGCCTCGCTGAAGATGAGCGGCCGGCAAGCCTTGCCTCCCTTACCGAGAGCAAGTACAAGGGCAAGGTCATCCTGATCGACCCCCGGACGTCCTCAGTCGGACTTGGCTTGCTGCTCTGGACCATTGAGGCTTTCGGCGAGGAAAACTACCTTGCTTGGTGGGAAGCAATGAAGGAGAATGCCCTTACCATTACCGATGGCTGGTCCAGTGCCTACGGGCTCTTCACCGAAGGGGAAGCGCCTTTGGTACTCAGCTACACTACCAGCCCTGTTTACCATGTCACCTACGAGGATACCACCCGCTACCAGACCCTTCTCTTCAGTGAAGGGCATAGCACCACCTTTGAAGGAGTCGGCCTGCTGGCATCGAGCAAGAAAAAGACGGAGGCCAAGCAGTTCATCGACTTTTTGCTCTCCGATGCACAGCTGGGCATCGCCTTGGCAAACTCCATGTATCCGGTCAATAAGACGGTTGAGCTTCCCGAAGCCTTCGATTGGGCCCCGAAACCGGAAAAGAGCTTGTCCATGAGCTCAGAAATACTTGCAAAAAACCTCGATAGATGGCTTACTGAATGGACACAGGTAATGAGTAGATGAGAAAAGCCAACAACTTGCAGTACAAGCGTTTCTATCGCATAGTGCCCCTACCGTCCGTAGTGGTTTTGCTGCTGTTGTTCTTTGTACCGCTTTTCTTCACGCTCTCTTCGGCCTTCATCACGGAGGAGGGACTCACCTTCCTCCGTGTGCTGGAGGTCTTCACTGACTCTTACACGGTGAAAATCATGCTTTTCACCCTCTTGCAGGCTACCCTATCCACGCTCTTCTCGCTCTTGGTGGCACTACCGGGAGCCTATCTCATCGCCACCTACTCGTTCAGGGGAAAACGGCTCATCCTTGCACTCAGTGCAATTCCGTTCGTCATCCCATCCATCCTGGTTGTGTTGGGTTTCGTAATCTTCTTTGGAAACAATGGATTTCTGAACGGCCTGCTCATGTCGCTGTTCAATCTTTCAGAGCCGCCTCTGAAAATATTGTACTCGTTCAAGGCCATCATCCTTGCCCATACGTTCTACAACTTCCCGATCATCATGAGTCTGGTCTCTTCCTATTGGGAACACCTTGACGCAAACTGTGAAGCCGCCAGCCAGACCTTGGGTGCAAACAAGGTGCAAACCTTCCTCAAGGTCACGCTCCCACGGCTCCTTCCTGCCATTATCAGTGCAGCATCACTGGTCTTTCTTTTCTGCTTCAACAGTTTCGCCATCATCCTGGTGCTGGGTGGCGGCCCCCAATACACCACCATGGAGGTGGAGATTTATCGGCAAGCAAGAATGCTTGGCAACAGTGGAGCTGCCGCTGCGCTTTCGCTCTTCTCCATCCTCACCACAACCTTGTTGCTGATCTGGTACAACGCGAGCCAGAGAAGACTTGCCAGAAGCGAGACATACCAGAACTCCAAACGCATCATTGAGAAGCGGCCAGCTACGCTCCTGGGAAAACTGCTTGCCCTTCTCTACACACTCTCCTCATTCCTCTTCATCCTGGGACCGATAGTCTCGGTGGTCATTCGTTCCTTCATGGCCAGCTCATCACGTTCTGCTGCAGAATCATTCAGCTTGAAGTGGTACCGGCAACTGCTCAGTCTGGAGCGAGCGACCGGCCACATGGGTTCAGCCTTGGGAGCCTTGACCAACAGCACCCTCATTGCCTTGCTGGTCGCCCTGTGCACCATCCCCGTTGCGTTGAGCATGTGCATCGCCATCAGAAGGCGTGAATCAAAACAGAGCTTTCTGGAACTGCTGGGAATGCTTCCGATGACCGTCAGCTCGGTAATCATCGGTTTGGGATACTATCTCATCTCTTCCCGACTTCGGGGAGGACTGCCATTGGGGTATGTCCTGGTGGTCTTGGCCCATCTGGTGATCGCTATTCCTTTTGTCCTGAGAACCATCCTTCCTGAGTATCGCAAGATTCCCCTCTCCTATATGCACAGCTCCCTTACCCTGGGAGCGGGCCGGATCAAGACCTTTCTGCAGATCGAATTGCCTTTGCTCAAAGGGGCCATCTTCACCGGAGCCATCTTTGCTTTTGCCCTGAGCATGGGAGAGTTCAATGCTACCCTGACGCTTGCCAACAGTTCCATCACCACCCTTCCCATCGTCATGTATCGCCTGATCGGTTCCTACAACTTCCAAGGAGCTTGTGCTTTGGGTACCATCCTGATCGGCGTATGTACCATCGTCTTTATCGTCAGCGAATTCGCCAAGGGAGGCACCTATGGCCGATAATGGGCTTACCTGTTCCCTGAAGGCTTCCTACAAGGATTTCACCCTCGATGCACAGTTCACGGTGCAAGCCGGGGAGCTTGCCTGCATCATCGGACCTTCTGGCTGCGGCAAGAGTACCACGCTGCAGTTGATCGCCGGTCTCTTGCCACAGGAGGGAGGCAGCCTTCTTCTCAATGGGCAGGATATTGGGCAGAAACCTGTCCACCAGCGTCACATAGCAATGGTCTTTCAGGATTATGCCCTGTTTCCCCATATGAATGTGGAACAGAACATCGCCTATCCACTGAAGATTCGCAAGCTCAACAGGGCCAAACGAAAGGAGCGGGTTGCACGCCTGCTCTCATTGGTGGCTCTGGAGGGATACCAGAAGCGACGCAGCCAGGAGTTGAGTGGCGGTGAGCGTCAGCGGGTTGCCTTGGCCCGTGCCCTTGCCTCCGACCCCCAGCTTCTCTTGCTTGATGAACCGCTGTCGGCTCTGGACGCAAAGCTGAGGAAACACCTGCGTGAGGAGATTCGCAGGATCCATGACGAGACCGGCATCACCACTGTCTATGTCACCCACGACCAGGAAGAAGCCCTATCCATTGCTGACCGCATCATCGTCATGCATGCGGGTAGGGTCATGCAGGAGGGAAAGGGAGAGGACATCTACCACAATCCTGCCAGTTTGTTTGTTGCGACGTTCATGGGAGAAGGGACCACCTTGCCTTACAGCATCATTCCCAAGACGTTGGTGAATCCCGGCTCTTCCTCCGAGCCGTTCGTCTTCAAGCCGCTCGAAGGCAAACATACCATTTTCTTCAGGCCTGAGCATGTCATGGTTCAGGATGATAGGAACCTCCCCCTTGCCGAGTACTTGCCCCACCTGAGTTTCAAGCAAGCCGAGGTGCAAAGCTGTGAATTCCAGGGAGACCATTACCGGCTCGCTTGCAGCTGGGAAGGACATACCATTCTCTGCCACAGCAGCTACCGTCCCAAGACACAGCTGGTGACACTTGGGGTGAGAAGCAGCAGGATCAGGGAGTATGTCGATGGGGAATCCATTGCAAAACATCCGCTTTCCCCGACTGGGGAATAGGCACAATTGTGTTTTTCTGTATACTGGACGTATGAGAAGAACTGCATATGCGTTGATCATCTTGCTTTTCACCATCTTCCCTGCATTCTCTGCATCACAGGGTCAGTTCTACTCGGTCTCCCTCACCCCGTCCCTCTACCTTTCCATTCCTCATTTTGAGGACGAGATTCCTGTCAGGACCTCTGCAGGCTTTGCAGCCTCTTTCGACCTGCTTGGGTATCAGACGCAGAAGGCATCGGCAAGTGTTGGCGTACAGCTCGGGACGGTTACCGCATCCATCCCCTTCGGCTCATATCGTGCCCGTGGATTCACAACCATCGGACTGCAAGCCAAAGGTGACTGGAACATCACTCCGACGTTCAGCCTTACCTCACAGATAGGTACAGAGATAAACATCTACAAGTCCATTGAAGAAGTCTTCGCCTCCTTCAGCTTCCAGATCGGCCCACAGTTCCTGTTCATGGAGAATGGTGACTACCAGCTCTTCTTCACCCTTCCCCTCTCTCTCCATCTACGCAAAGAGATAACGGCAATCCAAGCCGGAGTGGGGTTCCGCTACCAGTACTTCCCCAAACCCAAGCAAGGAGAGCAGCAATGAGTAGACACCTACCCAAACTCATCCTGCTGCTTCTCATTCCTACGCTGGTCTTCTCCTCCTGTGAGCTCTTTTGGGAGAAGCCGAT
>RZYT01000410.1 GCA_009930195.1 Spirochaetia bacterium
CGGCCAAGTAGTCGACGATACGGCCTTTGCCTTCATCTCCCCACTGGGCTCCGACGATGGATGTTACGTTGCTCATGAGTACAGCTCCTTGCCTTCTTTTGCCAGTGCATCCAGCATTTGTCTCTCGTTCTCGGTGTGCGCTTCGATATCCTCAGCATCCCAGGGATATTTGATCCACAGGTCAGCAAGTTCCATGCCGGCGAAGTATCGCTTGACCTCAATCGGGAACTCCACGTCCTTCTCCTTGTTCTTGTTGTGGAGTACCAGGACGGCAATCTCCTCGGGGTTGAACTTGAGCAGCTCTCCGACGCAATAGGCGAGGGTGGCACGCGTATCATCTACCTCGTCGATGAGCAAGACCTTCTTGCCCACCAGCTGGGACTGCACCTCGTCGATCCACTGGATCTTGGTGGGATGGTCCTTGTGCTTCTTGTCGATTCCGTAATAGGAGATTCCGACTGCGTAGATCGGACGGTTGATGAAGGTCTTCATGATCCTGGCTGGGATGAAGCCTCCGCTTCCGATTGCAACGATTACATCCGGGTCATAGCCTGAGGCCAACAGCTCACCACTGAGTTTCTTGACCAACTTGTGTACCGAATTGTAACTGACGTAGAACTTCTTGTCGTCCATCTCTCGCTCCTTAGGCTTGTGGATACATCTCAGCGATGTAGGGAAGGGTTCTGTGTTTTTCGTTGTAGTCCAGACCATATCCTACGACCCACACATCAGGGATGGTGAAGCCGATGTAGTCGATGTCGACCGGCACGACGTGGCGGTCGGGCTTGTCCAGGAGGACTGCGGTCTTCACCGACTTGGGATTGCGTGTCTTGAAGTTGCGGATGAGGTAGTCAAGGGTATTGCCGCTGTCCAGGATGTCTTCGACGATCAACACATGCTTGTCCTCCATGTTTTCCCGGGTGTCCATCAACAGGCGTACGTTGCCGCTGTGATCCCCTTGGTAGGAGGAGAGGGCGATGAAATCGATGACATGGCTCACATTGAGGCGCCGTGCAAGGTCAGCGATGAAAATGAAGGAGCCTTTGAGCACCCCCACCAAGATCAAATCCCCTTCTGCTTCAGCATAATCACTGCTGATCTGGCGAGCCAAGGCGTCAACTCTCCGGTTGATCGTATCGGCATCGATGAGAACACGGGCGAGATCCTCTGTCAATGCAGGGATCGCGAGGGAATCATTCATTGGGCCTCCTCAACGCAACAGCTACCTGTTGGAACATGTTCTGTATGCTTGTAGGAATATACGAAAAGCGGGGGAGTGTCAACGTTGGGCGATGGGCCGGACGGGTGGGTTGGACGCAAGACTTTTTGCCTCTTGACCACGCTCTTGTGCTGAAGCTACACTGAAAGCAAAGAAAAGGAGGCCCATCATGTATGTTGAAGTTCCTGTTGATGTATTGCAGATGAATCCGTTCACGGCAATCGGGACAGATGGGTTTCTCATCACTGCAGGCAGTGCAGAGAAATTCAATACCATGACCGCTTCCTGGGGTTCCATGGGAGTCTTGTGGGGTCGAAACATCGTTACCCTCTATGTGCGCAAGAGCCGGTTCACCCACCAGTTTCTGGATGAACAGGATGGCTTTACGGTTTCCTTCTTTCCCAAGGAGATGAAGGACCGCCTCCTTTGGTG
>RZYT01000098.1 GCA_009930195.1 Spirochaetia bacterium
ACATCCGAACAGCAGACCCGCATCTTGGTTGCCGTAACCTATATGGACGACCAAAAGAAGCTGGATGCCGAGCTGAAGAAGCTGCAGAAGCTGAACAACGAAGGTAAGCCCGCTCCGAAGGGATATGCTGACAGCGCACTGAGCACGCAGGCCAAGTTGGACAAGCTGCATGGGGAAGTCATACAGATGCGCAAGGACGCGCGCATGGATGCCACCATCAAGAAGTACGAGGCCATTGCCAAGCTCAAAGAGCAGATAGCAGCCAAGAAGGCAGAGAAGGCCGAGGCGATGAAGATACGCGAGTACAAGGCCGCCCTCGCCCGCAAGATCATGGTAAAGCCCAGCGATGCCATCAACTACGAGCAGGCCCAAGCCATGTACGGCATACAGGCACTCATCGACCCCAACTTCAGACGCGAGGGCATAAATGTGGCCATGTTCGGAGGAAAGGCGACCCTTACCGCCGAGGAGGCAAGAAACTACATCGCTGATGCGTTCGCAGAAGGGTCCACCGAGGACGAGATCGTCGACGCCATCGGCAAGCGCAACTACGAGCGGCTTGTAGAGCAGAGAAAGCCTCTCAATGACTGGACCATCAACGAGCTGGAGGATCTTGCAAACCAAGTGGCCGAGCTCCGCTACGAGGGAAGGCGAATCCTGGAGGCCAAGAAGGAGCGCCAGAGCGTCATAGCCCAGCAATACCAGGACTCCATCATCCGAAGTCTCATCGCAACCGGCAAGTACACCGAGCGTCCCATCGTGGGAACGAGGGAGGACCAGAGAGAAAAGACCAGTCCCAAGCGCACGGCTCTTGCACTCAGGTACGCGACCCTTCCCATGAGGGCCAAGGCCATGATGCTCGACGGTGATACGCAGGGTGCTGCATACAACCTGCTGATCACCCAGAAGCGAGCCGCACAGGCACGTGAGTGGGTTGCAACCGAAAATCGCATGAAGCCGGTCATGCAGGCCATGAAGGATGCAGGGCTAACAGAGCAGGACCTCTACCAGACCGTATCGGTTGCGCTGGAGCCGGGAAAGAGCGTGGATCTGACATACTCGGCCCTCATGTATGTGTATCTCTCCCAGTTCGATGACTCGAACAAGGCAGCCGTAGCATACGGGAACCTCGTTCCGCAGGACGACAAGGCGGCATTGAACCATGACAACAAGCTCATACAGACGCTCGGCCAGAGCCGTTACGAGGCGGTCCTAGACCAAGCAACGTTCCTGCTCGGCGAGAACGACGGGAAATACATGAAAATGCTTGAGGCGGTGAGGAAGGACTTCAACGGCCAGAAGGAGCGGCTCAACGAGGTTGCCATACGCGAGTACAACCAGCCGATGCGAAACGTAGAGGAGTATCTCCCCATCCACCGCAAGGAGTTTTCCGGTGACGACATGGCTTCCCAGATTGCAGACGACTTTTTCAACCAGAACGCCGGAGGAGTCCCCACCGGAGTCCAGAAGGGCTTCACCAAGGACAGGATTGCAATCAGCGCAGACCACCAGAGACCCATTGATCTGGACCTCATGCAGGTATGGAACCGATCAGTACGGCAGCAGGAACACTTCATTGCATTCGCAGAGTACGGCCGCAAGCTCAACAGGGTGTTCAAGAACCCGGGATCGGAGGACGTGAAGAATGTCATCGGCCGTACGCTCGGCATGGAAATGCTGGACGACATCAATGACTACATCACCGAAGTGGTAAATCCTGTGCGTGAGACCAAGCTCAAGCGCATGGAAGGCGCTGTACGATTCATGAGGGGGAATCTCGGTGCTGCCTACCTCATGTGGAAGATGAGCAGCTTGGTGCTGCAGGCGATCACCTCCCCCTTCCCGTTCCTCATCGATGTGAAGCCCATGTACCTGGCAAAAGGTTATTTGGAGTTGTTTTCTGACCGAAATACGTTGAATCGTATTTACGAGCTCAGCCCCATGATGAAGAACAGGACCATGAACGTGATCATAGACCAAATCCTGCAGCAGTCCAGGACCTACACCGACAGCAAGGCAAAGCGGTTGCTGTACAAGTCACAGGAGATGGGTTCCCTCGGGTTGACGATGGTGGACCGCTACGCAGTGGCCGGTGGATGGCTCGGAGCCTATCACCAGAGGCTCGACCAGCTCACCACCGAAGGGATTGATACTGCGAAAGCGGAACGGATGGCTGCAACCTATGCGGACGACATCACCCTCAAGGTGCAACCCACAGGAGACAAAACCGAGATTGCTCCGTTGTTCACCACCGGAAGCGAGTTCGCCAAGGCGTTCACCCAGTTCCAGACCGCCATGAACGTCATATGGACGAACCTCACCTACGACCTGCCGGTGGCCATGAAGAAGGCCCAGTTTTCCAATGCGGTTGGGACGATTGTCGCCTATGGAATGGCAGGGGCCTTATTGGGCGCTGTTGCGGACGGGTACGATGAGGATGATGATTTATTGGACAAGCTACGCAAGTGGATCTACTGGTCGTTCACCCAAGGAACCGGTTCCATCCCCCTCATCGGGGACCAGGTTGACGAGGTGATCAAGAGCGCGGTTACGGGAGACAAGCCGGTATTCTTCGCAGACGAATTCTTCCCCGGCATGAGCAAGGTCCTCAAGGGAGTCGGGAACCTCACCCAGGGCGAGTTCCTCAAGGCCTTGGAGAACCTGGGAAAGGGAGCCGGATACATGGCGGGATTGCCGGTCAGCGGTATCCAGCAGGTGATCGACGCAACGCAGGAAGGACCGCAGGTCCTGCTCGGACGATAGACAGGATAAGGAGATAGAGATGATAGGCAATGTAATCAACAAGGCAAGGTACACGGTCCTTTCCACGACACCGGTAGTGAGCGGGTACAGCATCCCGTTCAAGTACTGGGATGTTTCGCAGATCAGCGTCATCCTCACCAGCAGCACTGGTGTGGAAACTCAGGTAGCGTCTGCCAGCCTCTCGGTCACTTCCCCTGGGGATACCGGGACTCTCACGTTTGCCGCAGGATACACCTTCCCGGAGGGGACAAGCGTTCTGACCGTGGTGAGAACGCTCACCATCGAACAGCTCTCCGACTACCGCAATGGCGATGTGATGGATGCAGAACAGCTCGAGAAGAGCTTCGACATGACGGTGGCAATGCTGCAGGAACTGAACGAGAAGCTTGCAAGAACCGTGCGGATCCCGATATCTGACCCAGCGTCAAGCTTGCAGATGCCATCATCTCTGGTGCGTGCCAACATGCTCCTGGGGTTCGATGCAAGCGGAAACATAATCCCCATCCTTACCAGTGAGATTGAACAGAATCTTGCAGATGCACTGGCTGCCGAGACATCTGTGGACGGCATGTACAACGATGCGGGAATGGTGGCGGTCCGCACCGACATGGCCCTCGGTGCAAGCTCGAAGATCCTTGCCGTTGCCAACAACAAGACGAACATCGATACGGTGGCTACCGCCATCACCAATGTGAACGCTGTGGGCACGAACATCGCGAACGTGAACGCAGCGGCTTCCAATGCTACCAACATCAATGCCGCCGTGGCAAACTCTTCGAACATAAACGCGGTGGTGTCCAACGCAACCAACATCAACCTGGTTGCCGGGGACAAGGCGAATATCGATGCAGTGGCTGCGAATAAGGTGAACATCGATGCCGTTGCCGCCAATGAGGCGGACATCGACGTGGTGGCAACAGACCTCAACTTGGGTGCCGCCTCAAAGGTGAAAATCGTAGCGGACGACAAGACAAACATAGACGCGGTTGCGGCAAACAAGACCAACATCGATGCAGTCGCAGGCAATGCTACCAACATCAATGCGGTGAACACGAACAAGACCAATATCGACACCGTGGCCACCGACCTTGCCCTGGGCGCTTCTTCGAACGTGAAGAAAGTAGCTGATGCGATCGCCAACGTGAATGCTGTAGGGACCGACATAGCAAAGGTCAACGCGGTACAGGCCAAGCTCACCGAGGTGGACAACGTTTCCGACAACATGACTGCGGTGGTAAACGCCCATACAAACATGGCTGCAATCATTGCTGCTCCTACGCAGGCGACCAATGCCGCCACGGCAAGGACCGCAGCCGAGGCCGCACGAGACAAGGCCCGCAAGTGGTCCGAGGAGATTGAGGACACCCCTGTGGAGACGGGAGAGTACTCGGCAAAGCACCACGCCCTCAAGGCCGCCGCATCGGCCGCCAGTGCCCATCTTGCCGATGCCGCTGCAAACAAGCAACTCACAATCGACGGGACCCTTTACCAGTACGCACTTCAGCAGGCCAGCAATGCCGGCCATCTGAAAATTTCTTTCGTGGAGGTAGTCTAAATGGCTATAGATATTTTATTGCCCAACGGCATCCAGATGCAGAATCTGGTTGACAAGCCTGTCGCATATCCTGCGCAGAACGAGTCAATCGCAATCGCAGTCTCCCCTGAAACAGGGACAGTCACAGTGCAGGCGGCGGCCGCTGTGGAGCTGAAGGCAGGTGCGTCCGCACTCGCCGGGCGCACACGGCTGGTAATCAAGAACCCGAGCATCGACACGGCGGTGAGAATCGGAGGTTCGGCCATCACGGCAAAGAGAGGCTACCTGCTCGAACCGCAGGGAACCGTGACCATCGAGCAGAACTCTGCGACAGCGGTTGCAGTATACGGCCGTTCCACCGGCTGGGAAGTATCACTGGAGGTGTACGAATCATGACATACCAACTGATTGATAACGGGTCGGGAATCACCGACATACAGATGGGCTTCGCAGATGAGGGTGTTGACCTCAACGTGAGCCGCAAGGTTGCCGGTGATGCAGAGAAGGCCCTGACGCAGGTCAAGGTGCTGGAGGCGGACACGCGCAAGGATTTTTCAGACCTCTTCCCGTTGCCGGAAGTGGTGATCGAGGATGAAGGAGGGATGCTGTGAGAAGCTATCTTGAGAGATATACGCAGGCCGAGCTCGCAAGGAACATCTTTGACGTTGAGGACGAGCTGACCGCACTGTGGCTTGCTGGAGGCATGACAGGCATCACCGATGCACAGGTGCAGAAGGACTTCAGAAAGCGAATTGAGATTGCATCATTCGGACGCAATACCGTGCGATTCGATGCGAACGGCCAACCGTCGGTGCTGGTGAAGTTCTCCCCGGACGACAAGTCACGGCTTGCCTATCTCTACGCTGACAGCACCGCAGGAATGCAGTCTGCCTTCATCATCGATGGAAAGGCGAAGCCGTGGTACAGGGGCAAGTACCAGGCGGGCCGTGTTAACGGCACCAACTACCCTGTCTGCCTCCGTGGCCTTGAGCCGTGGTACAACATCACCTTCGATGCAGCTCAGGCGGCCATCGTTGCAAAGGGTGCAGGCTACTGCCTTCCAACCCAGCAGATGGAAACGTTCATTGCCTTGGCATGTGAGCGTAACGGATTCGAGCCGGGCGGCAACACCTCCTATGGTTCCTATTACTACGCACAGGACGAGAAGGGAATCGCATCCGGCATGTACAGTGGAGCCAACTATTACCACACCAAGGGTGGAAGCGGTCCGCTCTCGTGGAGCCATGATGGAACCCCATTCGGGTGCTTCGATGTAGTGGGCAATACGTGGAAATGGACCGGAGCGCTGAGAACCGTAAACGGCGAGATTCAGACATTCGCCGACAACAACGGTGCAGGAACCCTCTCCACCGTAGCCGCCCATGCCGTCGACTCAGCAAGCTGGAAGGCCATCGACGTGGACGGAAACCTCGTGACGCCGGAGGCTGGGGTATCGGCCTATGCGGATGCAACCGTCTATGCCGCCGATGCGATTGTCATGCACAACGGAGTACGCTACAAGGCCCTCACGAACCACACCTCCGAATCGGCGACCGAGCCGGGAGTCGGGGCATCGTGGGAAACCGTGTGGGTGCGCAAGGGGACCCTACACTACGCATGGGACGGAGCGAAGGTGCTGCTCACCGACCATGCCGAGGGGCTTGATGATACTTCGAGGTCAGTAGCATTCAGTGCATTGACGGCCAACATCAGCGTCCCTGCAATTGCGGTGCATCTGGGTCTGTTCCCGAAAGCTTCTGGGACTTACAAGGGACAATTGTACGTCAGAGGTGGCGAGCGGATGGCCCTCCGGGGCGGCGACTTCGACGGCGCGGGCGATGCTGGAGTGCGGTCGTTGGTTCTCGGCGTTGATCGGGGCCGCTCGAGCTACTCCGTTGGGTCCGGCCTGGCTTATACAGGCGATTGACAACCGGACAACCGGCAACTGATTAACTGATGAAGGAGCAAGCGATGAATGAATTGTCGAGAATGGAAGTCAGGGCGGATGACATCATCCAGTATGGGTACATTGCCGTCAAGCAGTTTCCAAAGAGCGAGAAGTTCGTCCTTGCTACCCGAATCACGGACCTTATGTGGGAGATGGCCGCACTGATAAGCAGCGCGATCGACGCACAGTACAACAGCGACAAGATAAGGCTGATGAAAGAGGCGGACAAGGAGCTGAGGAAGCTGAGAATCATGGTGCGCAATTCCATGAAGCTCGGCTTCCTCCCCTTCCAGAAATATGAGTATTGGTCGAAATTGAACGATGAGCTTGGGAGGATGATTGGTGCATGGATGCATCAAATCTCGAATAGAAAGGGATAGGGTTGCAAAGAGCGGATGGCCCTCCGGGGCGGCAACTTCAACAACACGAACAATGCTGGAGTGCGGTCGTTGAATCTCAACAATGATCGGGGCAACTCGAACAACAACATTGGGTCCGGCCTGGATTATCTGCGCAGCCAGAGCGCAACACTCACGGGTGGTGCGAGAGCGCACAGAAGATAAGGAACGCTATTCCTACCGTAATGGTGAAGTGAGAAATGAATGAGGACGGCCCGGCAAGTACCGGGATTCCGGGAACGTGGGGCTCGTCCTCCCCTTATATCAGAAGGAGCATTGATGCCTAAGACATTCAATGGATTGTGGGATGACTTTGTGAGCTTCGAGAACCTGTACCGAGCATATGCGACGGCAAGGAGCGGAGGCCACAGGGAGGACGCACAGGTGATGTGGTTCACGAGGAACCTGGAGACAAATCTTATAAACATTCAGAATCATCTCATGTGGGGAACTTGGAAGCCGAGTCCAGTGAACGCCTTCATCGTCTATGAGCCGAAGAAACGGCTAATACAGGCCCCTGCCTTCGTAGACAGGATCGTGCATCACGCCTTCGACCAGGTTGCAGGGCACCTCTTCGAGAAAAAGATGGTGAACCAGACTTATGCATGCCTCGAGGACCGTGGACCGCTCAAGGCGGTGCTGCAGATGCAGGAATACATCCAGTCTTATCCGCAGGGACAGCGCCTCTATGCAATCAAGGGAGACGTACACCACTTCTTCCCTTCAATCAACCATGATTTTCTCAAGAGGCAAATACGCAGGACCATATCGGATAAAAGGTTGCTTGATGTGTCGGACCTCATCATTGACCAGAATGAGAAGGATGAGGGCCTGTACATCGGTTCCCTTCCTTCCCAGCTCTTCGCCGGAGTGACGCTCACGCCGTTCGACCATCATATGAAGGACGACCTTGGGATAAAGCATTATGTGCGGTATATGGATGACTTCATCATCATATCCGACAATCTGACATACCTGCGGGAATTGCTGAAGGATGCAGAGCGACAGCTCAACTCGGCAGGGCTTCAGATAAACCCGAAGAGCAAGGTAATCCCAATCACGCACGGCATAGATTTCTGCGGGTACAGGACCTTCAATGACCACCTTCTGCCAAGGAAGAGGAACGTAAAGAACGCGCGACGCAGGATACTGCACCTCATAGATGAATATGACAATGGGAATGTAGAGCTGGAAAAGGTGAGAGCATCCATCATGTCGTTCCTCGGATATGTGTCGCACTGTTCGGCCTACAGGACGACCGAAAGGCTTCTTGGGGAAGCACTCATAAGTGCAAGGCCGTTCGTCAATGCAAAGGAGATAGTATGAAACGCGACAAGCCACTGCATCTTTTCTGGAGCTTCTGGATAGCCCTCATCGCCACCAGCGTCCACCCCAAGTGGGGCTTCATC
>RZYT01000411.1 GCA_009930195.1 Spirochaetia bacterium
GTGTTTGTGTGGTACCGATCACTGCGTTGAGACCATGATACTTTGTATTTTTCCACAAAGAGAGCATGCTCTGACAAGCGCAGAAGAGGATGCTGTGCTATCGTAGCTGTATGCAAGCATGGGAAGCAATCCAACGTGTGTTGGATGTAATAGAGACAGAAGAAATGTCTATCGGGGAGTTGGCAAAGGTAGCATCCTTGTCACCGTTCTACTTCCAACGGGTATTTACCCGTTTAGTGGGAATGCCGGTGGGAGAGTATGTGCGGCTGAGAAGGTTGGCAAGGTCGTGTGAAGCACTCACTGATACACAGATGCACATTCTCGATATTGCCTTGCAGTTCGGCTTCTCCGACCATGCCAACTACACACGAGCCTTTCGTGATGCTTATGGCCTTACTCCCCAGGAGTACCGCCAGCATCCAGTGCATCTCAATCATTGTATCAAAGCCGATGTTTCCCTGCGGTATGCTGAGTATGAGGAAGGAGTGCCGCTCATTGCCGATGACATGGTGGTGGAAGTGAACCGCAGGAGGTTGGAGAGCCCTCGCTTCTTTTTTGGCATTGAGAGTCCCCTCCCCGATGATGACATCTCAGGAGGGAGAGCAACAGGGGTGTCTGCTGCTGCCCTGCTTTGGGAAACATTTCACCACACATTCCCCACAGATTCGACAGAGATAGGCGTCCTGTACTCAAATCCCTATGCCACCTACTTTGTGGGAGCAGAGGGTACGGAGCAAGAAGGTTCTGCTCGTTTCACCCTTCCCATAGGGGAGTATGTGGTATGCAGTCTTGAGGCTGAGAGCTTTGGACAGCTTATCGGCTGTGCAATCCACAAGGCAATGACCTACCTGCAAGGATGGATGAAGCACCACCGGGTGAAATGCGGTACGTTCTCTGCCGAACTGTACAACGGCACAAATTCGATGGAGTTGTGGATACCGGTGAAAACTGAGGAAACCGGAATGTCTTTCACTGCCATTTCCAAGCAGGTGCATAGCCCCTTGTTTGACAGCCTGTGCTCCTATCTGGAGGAAACCTATCAGGTAAAACCGGTGGTTGAGTTCAGTAAGTGCACGATGCAGTATGGGTGGAATGTGAAGTACAAGAAGGGAGGGAGAAGCCTCTGTACGCTTTATCCCCAGGAGGGATCGTTCCTTGCTCTTGTTGTCATTGGAACCAGGGAGATAGCAGAGGCTGAGATTCTGCTTCCCTTCCTTACCGAGTATGTGCAACAGGCCTTTGCTGAGACAAAGACCGGGATACAGCAGAAATGGCTGATGATCGAGGTGAAAAATACTGAGGTTTTGGAAGATGTGAAACAGCTGGTTGCCCTGAGGCGACCAAAGAAGGGGGTGACGGTACGATGGGTGTAGTATCAAGCATTGGTTTGTATGAGGTGGCTGAGCTGTGGGTGGCAAGTATTCGTACGGTGCTGCGGTTTGAGGAGTTTCCCTCTGTGGCACAAGAGAGCTATGGAATGATCACAAAGGTTATGCATGAGAAGGGAGTACTCCCCTCTTCCCCTCCTTTTGTGTGTTACCACAATACAGACCTACAGCAACTGGATGTTGAGATGGGATTCCCGATTGCCAAAAAGTTTCCGCTTGAGCATGCACAGGTTACCTGTCATATGATTCCCTCC
>RZYT01000412.1 GCA_009930195.1 Spirochaetia bacterium
GTATCCAGAATGGAGGTTTTGGGGTGGGAAAGGAAACAGCTAGATCGCAGGGGCGCTACAATACTCCGGAACTTTCATAGTACTTCGACGGAAGACGGGTCTTTGGTACTATACCAAGGCAACACGATTATTGCAGGTGGTATCATCCAAGCAGCCTGGTAACAGTTGTCTCTTCAGACCTTTAGGTCTATTATAAAACCTGACTTCCGTCGTTTCTCAAAAAACCTAGTACTCTGAAGTCAATCTGGTAAGCAATTCCTAAAGAAATTGGCGATTTCTTTCTCAGTGAGATACAGGGCGTCCAGATTGGATAATCCAGTCAATTGCTTGAGTTTCTCATTGACTGCCCTGTTCTGGGAAATGTTGATGAACGTCCCATCACCTTTCCTTACAATACGGAAGTCTCTTGCAAACTCAATAAGGTCATAGGCATTGACTTGGTTCTCAAAGCACTTGATTTCCAGGACCCGCAAGAGGAACAGGCCGAGATAGCAAATCAGGAAATGGCCATAGATTGTCTCTTTCTTCTGGACATAGACAGGCCTTGCATCAAGGTATGATTTTGTGATCCTGAAGGATTCCTCGATTTTCCAGAGGTTGTGGTACGTATGGTACACCTGCAGGGGATCCATGTGGAGTTCCGAGGTGACCATGAGATTGTAGCCGGCGAATTGCAGGTCCTCATTGATTTTCTCCGAGTCGATTGCAACGATGGGTTTGATTTTCTTGCCGCTCTTGTCCTTGCTTGTGATTCTTACATACTTGGAAGCATCCCCAAGTTCTTCCCTTGCCAGTTTCTTGTAAGTGGTGAAGCTTGAGGCCTTGTCCGCCATCCTCATGATCTCGGCCCTTTGCTTGGCTGCCAGGGAGGGATTGTAGGAGACGATCCTCTTTTCCTTCACAGAGAATTTCGTCTCCGATATCTCCCCGGTGCTGCTGTCGGCTTCCTTGAAAGAGTAGGAGAAAGTATCGGTACATGACTTGAGGCGGTACAGGAGATTGCCTTCACGGTCATGGTAATCATGGAAGACATTGGCATCGTTCTCCAGGAGAAGCCATCTCTTTTCCGCATCACCCAGGCCATTGCCGTGGATGGACTTCGAGAAAATGTATCCATCCCTTGACTCAACCACCGCCGCATGGATGTTCCTGGCACAGTTCAGGCCCTTGTCTGCCACCTGGACGGTTCTCCCCGAGACCTTGTACCGCTGCTTCATCTCCTCGATGGTTCTTCTTATGTAAGGCTTCTCTGATTCATTGCCCGGGTACATCTGCATGGCGACAGGCACAAGCTCCGCATCCAGCAAGAGCGCCTGGCCTATGATCGGGTCATGCCTGTTTTCCTTGGACGGCCCTTTTTGCTTGTCCTGCCTGGGGAGATCTATCTCAAAGTAATAGTTGGTGCAGTCGAAGTACACCCTGCCGAAATCCCTCCTGTACAGGGCCTCATAGCCATGGTTGAACAGCTCTATGTATTTCTTGTACTGCTGCCCGATGAATGCACACCCGTCATAGACCTGGTCCTCAGAGATCGGGACCCCCTTGTACAGGCGGGGGAACACGCTGCTTGCTGTCCTTGATTTTGAACAAGGATACAGCACCCGTGCATAGATGAGCTGTGACATCAGGCTGTAGAGGCTG
>RZYT01000413.1 GCA_009930195.1 Spirochaetia bacterium
GTGTGGAAGATTGATAACGAGGTGTGTGTTGAGTTTGTCCTGGAGTGGTACCGTGGGGACCGCAGCCAGTTCAATATCCAGCTGGGAAGAAAGCGGGAACCTGAAGCTCGGTAGCCTGAAACGATACACAAGGAAGTCATGATACACATAGCCGGAGATTGCAATACGCGTCATACAATCTCCGGCACAGCTGGTCTTACACAAACCTTGGGAAGCAGAACTCACCCCGGTAGTTGGAAGCATTGTAGAGCGGGTACTTGATCGGAAGGTAGGTCTGCTCCCGCTTGGGCTGCTCACGGTCCTGGGTATAGACCCACAGCTCATGCCGGTCCCAGACCACCACCTCATCACGCTCATCACCACAGACATCCAGGACCTCACCGCAGAGGGTTGGATGGCCGTCCTCGGGGAACGGGACCACAATGTCCCCCTCCCCGTCCATCAGCCCGCCCTCGCGCGGATCGGTACTGAGCAGGACCAGATCCCGTCCGGTTCCCTCCCAGTTCACCGGAGCGATGACCGCCCCGTTTGAGCGAAGCTCACGGAGCCACAGCTGCTCACCCTTGCAATCGTGCATATACACAATCCCCTGGCTTCCCCAGTAGGTGGTGGTGCAGATCTGAAGCCCCCTTTGGTCGGGAAGGTAGTTGCCCACACTGATGCGCTGTCCATGCCCGTTGATCGTACGCTTGAGAATTGTCCCGTCGCTGCGCAGCAGCATGAACCCCTCCCAGCCCGAGACGATGGCCAGAAGCTCATCCTCATCCGGATCGATCGGTCCGATGACTATCTCATCGGTATGGTCGATGGAGATGGGAAGCTCCCACAGAAGCTTTCCCTTGCTGTCGATCATATTGTAGCAACTGAAGATCTCGTCCTTGCCATCCTTGTTGAAGTCATAGGCATAGGGGAAGTGGCCGGTATTGTTGTGGGAGAAGTGCCACAAAAGGTTGAACTGGTCATCATAGATCCACAACCGTGCATACCGGTCCTTGATCAGCAGATCGCTCGGCCTCTCCTTGCCGCTGACATTCACGATCCTGATCGCATCCACATTCAAGCGCTCGAATGCATGATGGCCGAACTCCACCCCGCACAGATCATCTGCTTTCTCCAGGTTCAGCGGAGTATCCATCTGATGCTTGACTTTCCCGGTCTCCCCATCAAGGATGAAGAGCTTGAAATCCCAGCTGGCGATGACCTCGTCAAACCCATCCCCGTCGATGTCGTAAATCTGGAAGGGAAGATCGGTGGTGAGCTGCTCAACCTCCTCGTCATCGCGAGGCTCTCCCAGCTGCCAGAGCACCTTCCCCGTCTCAAGGCTGACGGCAGTCAGGCAGCTGATCACCGGATAGCGGTCTTTGTACACCCGTCTCTGGTTCTGGGCCATGACAAAGAACAGCTCATCCGTACCACAGAGGTGGCCGAAGCGGATCTGCCTCCCCGCTCCAAAGTCCTTGAGCTCGATGGTGCGCGCAAGGCGCATCTTCGGCACTGCTTCCTGTTTCTTTGCAATGCATTCTTGCTGTTGCTGCTTCAACTCAGCCAACCGCTCTCCCTCATAGCTGGTGGTGCGCACCACCACCGAAGCATACTGGGTGGGCATGCAGCCGCAGAGGGCGATGCACCCGTTGCCATAG
>RZYT01000414.1 GCA_009930195.1 Spirochaetia bacterium
TATAGAGGAAGACTGAGCCCTCCATCTGACCAAATTGTGCATACCAGGGAGCGAACTTCACCATTGCGATAGCGGTATGGTATGCATTTTCAAGGCTGCGTTTCCAGTCGATCTCCTCATATCCCCTGTTTCTGCCGAGGTGATACATCACCCAGTGAGCTGCTGCCACATGGGGATAGTTATAGGACCTGCCCAAATCCTGTGCGTTTTCAAGTGACCAGGCTTCCCATCCCCGGAACTGAATGGAGTCGTTGTAGGTATCCTTGGGCATCAGGTCAGGCTCATAATAGAAGAGGCTTTTACGGACTCCGTATTTTGTGGAGTCACCGTCGTGCTGGATCCCTCCCCACAATGTCTCCTGCATGAATCTTTTGATTTTCTCAACCTCATCCCTCTCCGGATTCACCAGCTGTTTCATGATCGCTGCCAGCCAGCTGCCGGCACCAGCCTCATCGCTCAATCCCACAAACCAGGAACGTCGTTCCTGGGTGAGAATCTGCTTTCTCTCATAATCGTAGTTCATCACCGAAGGAGAGCGTTCGAAGGGATCCTCATCGTTCTCATACCACTGTTCGGTAGTGAGAAACCGCCCCAGGTTGTTGACTGTCTCTTCCTGCGATTGGATCACCTTGTAATGGATCGTCTGCATAGTGTTATCCTCATACGTCACTGTGAGACGGGCGCGACCCCACTGTTGACCCTTTATCTCATATTCCGACCAGCCGTTAGGCGTCTCGCTCTTATATGTGACGCTCATCGCATTCCCGGGAGTGACGGCTATTTCTCTGATCTCTTTGGGATAGCTGAGGAACAGTTTCCCCGCTTCATTCATTGGCAGGATGTAACCGGGTAAACCGACGGCTACCGGTCTGTCCTGCTCTGTCAGTGTATGCTCAATTTCCCGAATGGAGGGCGCCAGCACAAACTTCAATACAAACTCTTTCTGCTCTCCCGGAGCCAGAATAGAGCTGGTTGGTTCATTCCAGGGGTTTGCTCCATCCCACTCTGTTTCGGCATTGGCCTTGCTATGTATCAGCCACTCATGAAATCCTTCAAAGACAACACCCTTAGGGGTAGGATCATCGTTCAACGGGTTATAGGCTTCAAAGCCGGCATTAAGGTGCGGCATCACCAACAAACTCTCCCCTATCCCATGGAGGCGGTTTACCTGGAGGTATCCGGCATCTTTTCCGATGTAGGGATCAAAGAAAACATTGTCATGATGTGCCTCTTCCAGACTTTTGCCCTCCAGGATATTATTGAATATCAAAGGGATGCCCAGGGAACCGATCTCAACCGAATCGGAGGTGATGTTGGTGAGACTGAAACGAAGCAGCAGGTCACCATTCTCTGTCTCCCAATACCTTTTAATATTAAGAGGAATATCAGCCGGCAGCGTCTGCTCCAGATCGGAGGCTGCCAATACCGGGTCAGCGACCGGTAAACACACTACCGGTTTTCTGCTTTGCGCCGTTGAGAATCGTCTCCATTCGCCCTTCACTCCGCTTCTGAGAGTCAAGTTGATATCACCCAGGTGATAAAGGCCATCTTTGTCTCTAAGGTTGAGTCGCTCTGAGGGAGTATAATCAAATGAACGGTCCGAAAGCGGCTTCAGATGCTTCACCGTTTGGGAAGCATTC
>RZYT01000415.1 GCA_009930195.1 Spirochaetia bacterium
TTGTCCGCTACACCTTGGTGGGTTTGTGGGCAACCGGCCTCTTCCCGTTCATAGGAAGAAGTCTGCGTCTTTTCTCTGGTTCTCGATGAACTTCGGCTCAATGCCCTTGGTGATGAGGAACCTGCGCAGGTCGAGCATCTCATTGAGATGACCATAGCAGAGCTTGTGCATGATCTTCCCGCACATGATCGCATCATCCAGGGCATAGTGTGCCTGATACTCCATGCCAAAATAATCGACCAAGTAGGAGAGCTTGTAGCTGAGCATCTTCGGCCAAACCTTGCGTGAGATGACCAGCGTGCAGAGATAACTCATTTGACGCGCTTCAAGGTCATACGCTTCGAAACAGCCCTTGAGTACGCCCATATCAAACACTGCATTGTGGGCAACCAAGAGGTCCCTACCGATGAAGGTCCTCATATCCGGCCAAATGGCATCAAATTCAGGGGCTGCAAGACACTCCTCATCCTTAAGCTGATGCACCGCTGTCATTCCCGGGTCGAAATACGGCTGCTTGGGGTGGATGAGGGTGTAATAGGTATCCAACAGGGTCCCTTCCTCATCAAAGCGAGCCAACGCAACTGAACAAGCACCACCAGGGTAGCTGTTTGCCGTCTCAAAATCCAATGCTACATAGTTCACGATTGTTTTCCCAACATGATGGAGAGAATGGTCTTGTCGGTCTCCTCCATTCCCTCGTGGCTGATTCTTGATAAGAAGTCCATGCTTTCACGGCTGGTCTTTCCTACGATTCCACTTTCATTGCCGGGGCTCAGGCCCCTGAAGGCAAGCTTGCAGGCGAGGTTGGCTGCTTCCACACAACTGTAGATTTTCAGGGCACAGGTCATCTTCGCCCCATCACAGATGATACCGGTAAGGTTGCCCACCATGGTGTTGAAGGCACGGTCCATCTCCTCAAGCTCTCCCCCAAGCAGATACACAAGGCTGCAGGAGGTCCCTATTGCAGCAGTGAACGCTCCACAAAGCGCACTGAGCCGGTTCTTTCTGGCGGTCAGACCCAGTCCGATCATTTGCCCAAGCAACAGAGCACGGGCAAACGTTTCTTTGGAACTTTTCAGGTAGGATGCAACAACAGCTACAGGAACAGTCAGGGTTATCCCCTGATTGCCACTTCCGCTGTTGATGATGACAGGAAGCGGACAGCCCGCCATACGGGCATCGCTGGCAGCAGCCGCCATGGCTGACCCCAAGCAGAATGCCTCGGCTAGGCTTTTCGGTTCCTTTCCTATGGGCTCAGCAGCAATCCTGCCTACCGAGAGTCCATAGCTGTGGTCCAGTGAGTGACGGGCAATGGCCATATTGGTCTCTTGGGCCTCAAGGACCAGATCAAGGGCTTCTTGGGGAGCTGTTTTCACATACTCCAGCAGCTCGGCAAGCGAGGCAGATCCAACCAGGCGCTCATCTTCTTCTGCAAGTACCGTTCCACACGTGTCGACAGGAAGGTTCAGGAGTTCTTTCCCGTTTTGCTCAAGATAGCTGAAACGATCGTGCTCCCCGCTGATTATGGCAACAGAACTGAGATTGTCGTGCTTTGCAATAACCTTGATATACAGGGAAGGGATGTCAGTTCCAATGGTAAGTCCAACGGGAACAGCACTTGCGCAGGCAATTTGTTCA
>RZYT01000099.1 GCA_009930195.1 Spirochaetia bacterium
ATCAACTTACCATGGAAACGCACTACACAAAGCACCATGCAGCCTATACGAACAACCTCAACGCAGCGGTTGAAAAAGACAGCACCCTTGCAGGCAAGAGCATTGAGGAGATCCTTTCCAATCTGGAAGCGATCAAGGATGAAGGATTGAGAACAACCATCAGAAACAATGGGGGAGGCTATGTCAACCACAACCTCTATTTCTCAACACTTTCTCCCAATCCTGCTACAGCGCCTACCGGTGCATTGCTGAACCAGATCAAGGAGCAGTACAAGAGTCTGGAAGGCTTGCAGGAAGAACTTGCAAAGCAAGCCGCAGGCCGGTTCGGTTCCGGCTGGGCTTTCCTGGTAGCATTCAAGGACGGAAGCCTGAAGGTGGTCAACACACCCAACCAGGATACCCCGTTGATGGACAAGGGGGGTGGCACTCCCATCCTTGGCATTGATGTGTGGGAACATGCCTACTATCTGAAGTACAAGAACCTTCGTGCTGAGTACATCAAGGCATTCTTCAAGGCACTTGATTGGAAGTTGGTTGAGCTGAACTATCAGAAAGTTGCGTACTGATTTCTGTAGGACAGGAGAAACACCCACCTCTTTTCCAGGGGTGGGTGTTTCTCTGTGTGTAGGTGTCAAAACTATGCAAGGAATATACAAACCCTTGTATAGTAACTAAGAGAGAACGGTAAAATACAAAAAGAGAGCGGAACAATGCAAATGAAATCTGAGTGAGTTGCTTGATAAAGAATCTGATTCTCACTAATATATCAGTATAAAAAGAGTGATACAAAAAAAGGAGCAACACCATGGAAAAGAACGAAATCCAGAAAAAAGAAAGCATTGAATTCCTCATCAAGAACACTGACATGTTCCTGGATGTAGACTATACAAAACTTGCAGCACATATTGAGGGGCATCGGTACTTTTTGGGCAAGAACCTGAAGATGCCGATCACCTGGGATCAGGCAACCTACTCTTGGATGAGCAACATCTATGAACCGCTCAGCCAGATGATGGAAACCTGGACGACTCAGATGAGTTTCCCCGGCAGGAGAAAAGCAGACCTCTTCTTTGAGCTCTGCGACCACCTCTACTTCATGAGCCTCGAGAAGCAGGCTGAAGTGAATCCCTACTATGCGGTCCTTGACTACAGTGCACAGTACGGCAAGAGCATCGGTAAGTTTTTCGCCAAGTTGGCAAGTCTCAACCATGCAGCGTAAGTCTTTTCGAAAATGAGGGTTTATTTGTACTTCAGAAGGTGGCAATGCCACCTTTTGTCGTAGAGAAAGGAGAAGCCGCCAGATTTGGCGGCTTCTTTTACGCTCAGGCAATGTTCCGTTTTTTCCAGCGTTCGGTGACCACCGGCCCGAGCAAGGTGACCAACGTCAGGATGACAAAGACCCATGCAATCGGGGAGGCTACGAAGATTGAGTAGGAACCTTCGCTCATCAGCAGGGCCCTGCGGAAGTTCGACTCTGCCATCGGTCCCAGAATGAGACCCAGTACAGCAGGAGAAACCGAAACATCGGCCTTCTGCAGGAAGTAGCCGAGGATACCGAAGAAGAGCATCACCCCGACATCGAAGAAGTTGGTGTTGATCGCATAACTTCCGACAACACACAGGACGAAGATCATGGGGGTAAGAATAGCCTTGGGAACCGAAAGCACCTTTACAAAGAGCTTGAGGCTGGAAAGACCAAGCACAAGCATCGTCACGTTGGCGATGAACATTCCCAGGAAGATTGAGTATACCAGCGTGGTGTGTTCGGTGAACAACAGAGGACCTGGCTGCAAGCCCTGGACAGTCAAGGCTCCGATGAGGATGGCTGCAACAGCATCGCCGGGAACACCCATGGTGAGCATCGGGATCAAGGCACCGCCGGTGACTCCGTTGTTTCCCCCTTCGGGAGCTGCAATGCCCTCAGGAATGCCGGTACCGAACAGTTCGGGATGGCGGCTGCTTCGCTTTGCCTGGCTGTAGGAGACGAAGGCTCCGATCTCAGCCCCTGCTCCGGGGACAATACCGATGATGGTTCCGATGGCTCCGGAGAGAGGAGCGGTCTTGAGAATGACTTTCCAATCCTTCTTGCTGGGCCACACCTTGCTGATCTTCTGCGTTACCTGGTCAGGGGTGAAGATATTCTCAACTGTGGAGAACGCCTGGCTCATGGCGAACAAACCGATCATGACCGGGATGAAGGACATGCCGCTGAGCAGATTGATGTTGTTGAACGTAAAGCGGGGATAGCCGGTGATGCCGTCGATGCCGATGAAGGAGAGGCTGATGCCAAGCGCACCGCAGAGGACGCCTTTCGCCAAGCTGTTGCCGCTGATGGAAGCGATGATGGAGAGGCCGAAGACAGCAAGCAGGAAGAACTCAGGGGCGCTGAAGCGCAGGGCAAGCTTTGCAAGCTGTGGACTGATGAGCCAAAGGGCAAGTACGCTGACCACTCCTCCGAGGAATGAGGAAACGGTGGAAATGCCCATGGCCCTTCCGCTCTCCCCACGCTTGGAGAATTCGTAGCCGTCAAGAACTGTTGCTGCCGCAGCAGGGGTTCCTGGTGTTCTGAGCAGGATGGCTGAAATGGATCCTCCGTAGATGGCTCCCACATACACACCGATCAGCAAAAGGATGCCGGGGGTGGCCTCCATCCCAAAGGTAAGGGGCAGAACCAGCGCAACACCCATGGTGGCGGTGAGCCCTGGCAGGGAACCGATGCAGATGCCGGTGAAAACCCCAAGGATGATGAACAGGAATATCTGTACGCTGAATACTGAGTTCAATACTTCTAAAAGCATGGGATTACCTCCGTCGTCTAGATGAGCAGGCCGAAGCGCATCGGTACATTGAGGACAGAACCGAAGAGCAGGAAGATGGCCACGGTAAACAGGACACTGATGAGGATGGTTTTCCACCAAGGCCTCTTGCTGAACCACTTGATGTAGAGAATCAGCATGATGGAGGTGGTAACCACAAATCCCACCAAGGGGAGCAGGACGAAGTAGAGGACAAGGCCTCCCATCGTTATATAGACGTTCACGACGTTCTTGCTTTTCAGGTCAATGGCTGTATCCATCTCCTTGGGCATGCGCAAGGTATAGATGAACAGCGTGAGGGCGCTGAGTATGATCAGGCTGGCGATGATGATGGGGAACATGCCCGGTCCCGGCACCCCGTGATTGCTGGGTGGATAGCCGAGGGAGATGGCAATGATGAAGATCGCAAAGAGGGTAAATGTACCGCTCACAATGAAATTAGCTTTTCTCATAGGGGTGATTCCTTTCTGAAGGAGACAGACCACAGCACCCGAAGGTGCTGTGGTGCATGATTCTGTGCTTACTGCTGCTTGAGACCGAGTTCCTCGATCAGAGCCTTGAACATATCGTTGTCCTTGGCAAGCTTTGCTCCATAGGAGGTGCTGTCCATGACGTCGATGATGTTGTTGCTGCTGTTCATGAACTTCACGAACGCATCGCTCTTGGAAGCTTCGGTGAAGATCTTCTCGATCTTGTCGGCGATCGGCTGGGGGGTAGCCTTGGGAACGCCCAAGCCTCTCCAGGTACCGATGGCTACATCATAACCGAGTTCCTTGGCGGTGGGGATGTTCGGGGTTGCTGCAATGCGCTCGGGTGCAAGCACTGCAAGAACCTTCAGGTTCCCTGCATCGACCTGGCTTGCAACCTCAGCATAGCTGACGGTGACCGCATCAATGTGGCCACCGAGCAGGCTGGTGATTGCAGGAGCTGCACCGTCAAACGGAATGTGGTTGAAGGTGACCTGAGCGGTCTTTGCAAGACCAGCTGCTGCAAGGTGCCAGATGGCTCCTACACCGGAGTTGCCGACGCGCATGGTCTTGGTCTTTGCTGCGGCGAGGAACTCATTGAGGGTGTTGTAGGGGGAGTCTTTCTGGACAGTGATTGCACTGTAGGCACTGTTGACCATCATGATCGGCTTGAACTGGTCATAGTACAGGCCTGCACCGGTTCCGGTGTGGGGAAGGGTGACCAATTCCACGGTGATCATGGTGATGACAGAGCCATCGGC
The DNA here is from genome assembly GCA_009930195.1 of Spirochaetia bacterium. GTDB lineage: Bacteria > Spirochaetota > Spirochaetia > Sphaerochaetales > Sphaerochaetaceae > Sphaerochaeta. The sequence goes on from RZYT01000099.1 coordinate 4,045, forward strand.
CTTTGCGTTTGCACCATAGGACATGCCCACAGCACCGCCACCGCCGGTTCTGTTCTCAACAGCAATATTCTTCGGGAAGTTTGCCTTTGCGGCATCAACCAGAGCACGGGCTACCAGATCGGTACCACCGCCTGCAGAATACGGAACAATCACTGATACCGGTCCACTGGGATAGGAATCAGCAGATACCTCAGTGCCACCCTGGGCGAACACCGATCCGAGAACCAGAGACAGAAGCATTACCAATACTAGGAGTTTCTTCATTTTCTCACCTCTTTCCTTTGTGTTATCTATTCGCACTCGTGCGAATTTACCGTAGAGCAGCCTGTTCAAGAAAAAGTGTAGCACGGTGCGTGATGGTTTCCCATGCATTTTCTTTTGCAAGAGCAGGATTCGCCAGATAGGAGCCAACTCCTACCGCGAACGCCCCAGCTTTGATGAAGGCTGCGGTATTATCCACCGAAACCCCACCGACTGGGAGCAGTTTCATCCCCTTGAACGGCCCGAGCAGGTCCTTGATGTATTGGGGACCTACCGAACCGGCAGGAAATATCTTGATGAGCGGTGCACCTGCCTTATGGGCAGTGTACATCTCAGTGGGAGTGAAGACTCCCGGTACCGGCAGTACGCCATGGTCGAGACAGTAGGTGATGACATGCACATCCAGACTGGGGGAGAGCACAAAGCGTGCGCCCCTACGGATGCTTTCGCGTGCAGAGGCCACATCGAGTACTGTCCCTGCACCGACCACAAGCTCCGGGTTCTGGGAAGCTTCCTCGATCATGTCGAGAGCTCCCTCTGTGTTCATGGTGATCTCAAGGCACCGGATACCACCTTTTGCGAGCGCATCGATTACCAAAGGAGCATGTTCTTCCTCGATTCCCCTGATGATGGAGATGACTTTTGTCTCAGCAATGGCCTCTAGTGTCTGTTCAATCGAATTCATCGGTGAATCTCCTCTTTCTGTGCAAGCAGGCGGTCGAAGGTGGAACGGTCGGGAAGCCCTTCTGTGTCCCCATAGCTGCTTACGGCAAGGCCACCCATCAGCGAGCCCATCGTGCCGCACTCGCGGATCGGTCTTCCTTCCAGGAACCCTGCGAGGAAGCCTGCGTTGAACGCGTCGCCTGCCCCAATGGTATCGACAACCTTCACCGGGTAGGGATCGATCCGGTAGAAGCCGCTTGCATCTGCGACAGAAGAGCCTCTGTTTCCCTGTTTCACCCCAACAGCCCGAACCCCGGCGGCAAGCAACAGCTTGCTGATCTGTTGGGCATCGGAAGTACCGAGCAGCAGATCTCCCTCATCCTCGCCAAGGAGGGCGATGTCTGAGGCAAGCAACAGCGGCTTGAGTGTCTTTTTGGCCTCGTCCTCACTCCAGAGCTTGCGCCTGATGTTCGGGTCGAAGCTAATCAGGATTCCTTCCTGCTTGGCGAACCTGAACAGTTCGGCAACGGTCTTTCTGCATGACTCGGAAAGAGCCGGAGTGATGCCTGAGAGGTGAAGCACCTTTGCCTGCTTCAGGTACTCAAGGTCGATATCTGCAAGCGTAAGGGTGCTTGCGGCCGACCCCTTGCGGTAGTAGAAGACAGAGGAGTCGAGATTTGCGGAAAACTGCTTGAACATGATGGCGGTGGGATGGTCGTCGCTCATTCCCACCTGCAAGGTATCCACTCCTTCAGCCCTGAGTTCACGGATGATGAACTGGCCGAACTCATCGTTGCCCACCTTGCTTACCCAGCTGCTCTCGATTCCCAGCTTGGCAAGGCCGACTGCGACATTGCTCTCAGCACCCACGACGACCTTGCTGAACTGCTGTACGTAGCGCAGCTTGGTATGGGCATTGGGGATGAAGGCGACAAGACTTTCGCCGATGGTAACAACACGCGATTTCATCGATTATACTCTCCACTATATATCCACTGGCTTTTGTTGCCGGCAATGATGCGCTGGATTTGTGAACGTGCATGATCCAGCAGGGTTTTGAACTGTTCTTCCCGTTCCTTTGTATACCTGAATTCGGGAACAGCAATGGACATGCCTGCAAGTACCTGTCCTTCCACCTCGATGGCAACCGCCACACACTGGATGCCGGTGGTGGATTCTCCTTTCTCATACGCAAAGCCTGTGGCTCGTATGCCATCAAGCTGGGTATTGAGCTGTTCCACATTCCTGACGGTTTGGGGGGTAAGCGGCTTGAGATCCCCTTCGGGGTAGAGTTCACGTATCTGTTCAGGGAGGAATTGGCTCAGCAGAGCCTTCCCATATCCGGTGCTGTAGGCAGGAAGCTTGTTTCCCGGGTTGGATACCACCCTGAACTGAGAGTGCAGGTCTGCTTTTGCGAGGTACAGCACGTCCCGTTTGGAAAGAACCCCAAAATAGAGCGTCTCCCCGGTTTTTTGGTTGACCTGCTGCAGCACATCCTTGATCTGTTCCAGGACATCGTGGTTGTTCACATACTTGTTTCCGAGGACGAAGACACTTTCTCCCAGGTAATACCGTTCTTCCCGTTGCAGGTAGTGCAGGTATCTGCGTTCTGCAAGAGTGCAGAGCAACGGGTGAAGGCTGCTTTTGGGTATGGAGAGCGAACGAGAGAGGTCGGAGAGGGAGACCCCATCCTGTACGGATGCTATAGTCTCCAGGATATCCAGGATTCTGGCTGTCGTGCGATGCTCAGAAGAAGCCATTCTCTCTCCTTGTGTTCGTATATAGGAACGGTGTTCGCAGTTACGTATATAGTTTACACGATTGTGAGCATTTGTAAAGATGGATTTTGGTCAGAATATGAAAACAGGCAACCAAACTGGTTGCCTGCACGATCGGGACGAAAGGACACGAAACTGCTTTCCTTCCTAGTGTACCCATGCACTCCCATAAAGACTCAACCAGGTTCCTCCAAAGAAAAAACTGTCTGAACATCTTTCGATTCCATCCATGCTTATCTATGCAGCAGTCTCCTGCAATGCATGGTCACTTTTGTTGTCTGCTATCAATGATGGCATCAATAAACACGCTGTTTTCATAAACGGAAAAGACAGCCTTGTACCTCTTGGCAAAAACAACCCGTCTGTATTTTCCGCCAGGTAATCCAAGATCCTCTTCCAGTTGGAATTGGAAGGGATTATCCTTCAACCTGACAAGAACAGAATAGAACTCCTGTCTCAATACTTTGGCCGCAGGGATCCTTACTTGTGCAAGGAACCTTGCGTGACTGACAAGCATTTCATCGGCTTTTCTGGAGACGATGACATCATACTTCATAGTTGGCTTCAGCCTCGGCCACAATCAAGTCAAAATCCTTCAGTATTTCATCTCCACTTCTGCCGACATAACCGTTTATGCGTTCATTTTCTGCAACAAGCAAATCTGCATACATTGAATTCTGGGAAGCCAAGGACAAACTCAGTGGCACTGACTTTTCCCTCACAATCTGATGAAGGAGCATGTTGAAGGTTCCATTCAGTGTCATTCCAAGCTGATCGAGGATTTCCTCGGCCTGAGCCTTGAGTTCCGTATCCGTTCTCAAACTGATTGTTGTGCTTGCCATAGAGATTCTCCCTCTTGAAAATCTATCACTCGAATGTACTGCAGTCAATACAATGTATATACATTGCATTGGGTGGTCAGCCCATTCTTGCCGAGGAACAAAAAAATCCCCTAAGCATTCTCAACTGATTGTTGGTTGGGTTGTATCCAGCGGGAAGTTTCAACCCGGCTCCATGGAGGGCCGAACAGCAGAGTATAAGCAAGAAGGGTAAAATGAAATGAAATAGGTGAAAAAAATTGGCAAACTGTTTGTAACTTATTATTTACAAACAAATTGCCAAATCTTTTCTTGTAATTGCAAGACCGAAACTGAATCGGGGCGAAAGGACTCGAACCTTCGATATCCTGCTCCCAAAGCAGGTGCCCTAGCCACTGGGCTACGCCCCGAAATCTTTTGGAGTATACGCAC
>RZYT01000416.1 GCA_009930195.1 Spirochaetia bacterium
TTCATGCGTACAAATAATTAGTAAATTATTTCCGAAAGATATACATTTTTGATGACAATCGGTCTATTTCCTGATGACCAGAAACCGATGATGTAGATGAGGGAGGGATTAACTCTGACCTGTTGATCACCTTCCTGTTTGTACATGTTGTGCAGGTCAACCACCACCCTTCGTGAACTTCCAAAGTCGTAGAGTGCCGGTTGCGACCAGTAATCGTTTTCATCGAAGAGGCGGAGGGAGACCCCCGATTCGTTATCGTTGCCCAGCTCTGCAATCAGGTATTGATAGCTGGAGAGATCTATCCCCTTGTTGTACCACCATCCGCCGAAACCCCACTGCCCGGTAGTCAATGTGCCTGTCTCCTCATCGAACGTACCCTCCTCAAAGATGGAGGGATTGAACATCTCTGCTGTGAGGGGGAAAGTGGTGGCATGAACGGAGATTGCAACCTTCCGCATATCACCGTCGGGTGATGTATAGGTCGCTGTAACCTCTGCCGTTCCGTCTTTCAGGGCATGCATGATACCATTCTCTTCGATCCGGAGGATTGATTCATCGGATACCTGAAATAGGGTCTCAGCGGTGACATGACGGGTGGACCCGTCGGCAAAGGTGGCCCTGGTGATCAGGTAGCGCTCTCCACCTGTCAGAATCTGCAGTTTATCATCCACCCCGACGATCTCCAGTTTCTCCAGAACTGATGCAGAGGTTGAGTTCTGATTTGCATATTCCCTAAACCAGTGATAGATGGGCCATGGACAAGCTTCCGGATCGTTCAGGAAACTGTACTGTCCCGGTGTTCCCGGACTGTTGTTGAATGCCGCCAACCGGTGGCATTCAGTGAAGAGCAGCCAGCTCACATTTCCGGTCATATCGGCAATGTACTTGAAGTTGGCACCGAATCCGGGTCCACCTACCGTTCCGGTGAAGCTTTTACCCCAGGAGGCATCATATTTGGGAGGAGCCCAGTCCATCTCGGTCACCATTACCGGCGCAAAGTCCGCGACAGGCTTCACCTGAGCATTCCAGCCCTGCTGGAAGTTTTCATAACCGCCACCCATGCTGCCGCCCAATTCCGGGCTCGTCTCCTCGGTGTCGCTACCATACCAGCCGGGATAGGCATGCACGGCATAGCCGATGTTGGTACCCTCTACCGGGTTGTTGGCGAAGCCGATGAAGGAGGACTGGTAGGCCAGTCCCGGCACCCATATGATATTGTCCGCATTGGCCCGGATCTTGTCTACGATGCGCTGACAGAATGTTTTCATCCGGTCGAAATGTCCCTGTCCACTGCTGGCATAGGTGCCGTCAGGTCCAAGGATATTAATGGGTTCATTCGCCAGCTCAAACATGATGCCGTTGTTGTTTTTGATCTTCGGGTGTGATGATACGATGCTCCACACCTCTTCCAGAAACTGGTTGTAGTCATCCCCCACAGCTATTTTCTCAGGGCTGACACCGGGTGGTCGCAACACCACGTACAACCCTTTGTCGTTGGCAAATTTTGCCATCGGGATGAACAGCTCATCCAGGTATTTCTTAAAGCGAGTAGTTGAGAAACGCTCATGTCCTTCGTAACGAACCGATGGCTTGCTCGGGTAGTCACTCCAGTAGGGATCCATATGCATCCGGACGAA
>RZYT01000417.1 GCA_009930195.1 Spirochaetia bacterium
GCTGCACAGCCGCTGGTCTTCACCATCTGGGTAAGTCTTACTGCTTCCATCATCAATCCTCATTTCTGAAGAGAGGTGCATACGCACTTCCCTGTAGTTCATACACCGCTTCGACCTGGGCTGTGCCATAGCCGGTCTCCCAGTCTGGAGCCTCATAGACGGCACAGGTGCCGCAGGAGGAGGAGAGAGCGCGAGGAACCGGTTGCAGGACACAGTTCAGGTCCTGCTGCTTGCACCAGGTCCTGAATTGCACTGCCCCATAGTGGTCGAAAAACGTGGCAATAAAACGTCTCATGCCTTGCTCAGTTCCAAGGCCCATCCGTACTCGGTTCCCTCGATGGTCACCTGGTAGCCGGCAGCCTTAGCATAGCGGCTGACGTTCTCTTTTGCCGAGACATTGTCCACCTGGACTGTCACTGCTTCAGGCTTCTTGTCCAGTACCTTCTTGGTCTCTATGACCGGCTGGGGGCAGGACAAGCCCCGTGCATCAATAGCAATAGACTGCATTGTATGTTCTCCTACTTGTTGTTTTTGCGAATCACGAGCAAGGCGATGAGGGTAAGCAGCGCAAAGCCCGCTGCTACTGCCACCTTGCCTCCAAGGGTTGCCCCGGCACCAGAGGAAGCAAGGCCGAAGTTGTGGGCAAATGCCGCTCCTGCCACCATGCCGAGCACGCTCATGGCGCTGTCGGTGTTCCCTTCCGCTGCCAGAATGGTCTGTCTGAGCGGGCAACCTCCGAGCAAGGTCGATCCATAGCCTACCAGACCCATGCCCAAAAAGTTCCAGAGCCAGTCGGTATGGGCTACCGGTTGGCCGGCAAAGCCAAGCTTGAAGGTGCCGGTAGCCACGTTCAATACCAAGGCAACCACGATCACCGCTGCCGAGCCAAGCAAAAGCGTGGGGTCGCGGAAGAGGAAGATGTCGCGGATGCCGCCGGCCATGCAAAAGCGGGTGCGCTGGGCCAAGAGCCCAACCACAGCACCGGCTGCAAGGCTGATGAGGATGGGTGCATGCATGCTGCCCGGTCCTGAGGTGCTGAACTTCAAGAGAGCAGGAAGAAAGAGCAACACTGCGAGCAGAATTATGGCGATGACGGTCGGAAGCGAGCCCTCCACCTTGCCTTGGGTATAGCTGCGTCCAAGGCTAAAGCCCTTGTTGAGCAGAATTGAACCTGCCACCACCCCGCTTGCAAAGCCAAGGAGTGCAACCACGGCGTTGAGGTCTCCCCCACCTATCCTGAGCAGCATCCTGAAAGGACAGCCCAAAAAGACCAAGGCCCCTATCATGACAAAGAACGAGATGACAAAGCGTGTCAGCGGCGAAGATCCACCCCGGCTCTTGTGTTCCTTACGCAGCAGTGCCATTGCACTTGCTCCCAGGAAGAGGCCGATGATCTCAGGCCGTACGTACTGGACCACTGCTGCACTATGCAAAGACAAGGCTCCTGCGATATCGCGATAAAAACAGGCGATGCAGAATCCCATGTTCAGAGGATTACCCAGCATTACCAAAAGAACCGCCAATACGGCGAAGATGCTTCCGGCTCCCATGATGGTGTACTGTTCTTTTCCCAATCGTTTCATATGCTTCTCCATTGCAAGACTACCCTCTAGTAAACCATTATTCGATG
>RZYT01000100.1 GCA_009930195.1 Spirochaetia bacterium
GAGGGGTGCTGCAATCTTGAGCAGCATCCCGATGATTCGTTTGTATAGTGGTCGCTTTTTCATAAACGCCATATCTATTTCCTTGCTGATATCCAAGGTGTGCCCGATATCCTCATACACCTGGCGTATCACCGAAGAGCCGTAGAGCACCACACCGTTCTCAAAATGGAGATAGAAGGAACGGTAGTCCATGTTGATCGTCCCGATGATGGCGACCCTGTCATCACTGACAAACATCTTTGCATGCAGGAAACCCGGGGTGTACTCATAGATTCTCACCCCAGCCTCCAGAAGCGGACGATAGTTCTGCCGTGTAACGGCGAACACATACCACTTGTCCGGCATATGGGGGGTGATGATCCTCACATCCACCCCGCTCTGGGCCGCAATCTTCAGGGCGGTGAACATCTCGTTGTCCAAGACCAAATAGGGTGTCGTTATCCAGACATACTTCTTGGCCATGCTGATGATCTGGATGTAGGCATTCTCCGCCACGTTCTCATTATCCAGCGGATTGTCCGCAAACGGCTGGACGAACCCATCCGTATGGCAGGTGAGCGTCGGCCGGTAGAGGGCAAAGTTCTCGGCTTGGGAAGTGGAGAAAGCCCACAACTGGAGGAACATCTGCGAAAGGCTCCACACCGCATCACCCTTGAGCTTGATGGCAGTATCCTTCCAGTGGCCGAATTTGATCAGCCGGTTCACGTACTCATCAGCGATGTTCATCCCCCCCGTGTATCCGATATTCCCGTCAATGACCACCACCTTGCGGTGGTCCCGGCTGTTCAGCCTGCTGTTCAGATGGGCCCTGAGGGGGTTGAAAGGCACCACATCCAAGCCCAGGGAGCGAAGACGACGGTCAAAATGGGTGGGAAGTTCGAGGATGGACCCCACATCGTCGTAGAGAATACGAACCTGAACACCCATCTTCCGTTTCTCCAAGAGCACCTCGAGCAGGGCATCCCACAGTTCGCCTTCGCTGACAATGAAGAATTCCATGAATATGAAGGACTTTGCCTTCTTCAATTCTGAAAGCACATCCAGAGCCCAGCTCTCTCCGCTGGGGAAATACTCCACTTCCGTATTGCCCCACACCGGATAGCCGCTGATGTTTGCGATGTACTGTGCCTGCCTTGCCAAAGTCCTTGAATAGGAGGAGAGCGCCTGCATGGGAAGCAAATCGCTGTACATCCCCCCTTCCACGCCCTTCTTGTAGAAGATGTTCAGTTGCTCCAGGCGCTTGCGCAGCCTGGCATTGAGCTTTCTGTTTCCGAACAGCAGGTAGAGGAATCCCCCATAGACGGGAAAGACCATGAAGATCAGCATCCATCCTATCTTGTAGGCTGGATTGAGGCTGCGTACGACAACCACCAACGTCATGAGGAGTGATAGGGCCGAGAAGAGTTGGATCCAGAGGGTGTCATTCTGGGCAAATGAGAAGATATAGACAAAGAAGGCGATCTGCAGGGCGACGAGCACCAGGGAGATGAACAGCCGTCCAGTCAGGAATTTCAGAAGTTTTCGCAACATGACCACCTCCCCATGCGTGAAGAGTATACCATCAGAGGAACATCCAGGCAAAGAAAGGATCAGATTTGGGAGAATTCACACCCACAATAGTGCTGACGGTAGATTCCCAACTGCTTGGAAAGGGCCACGCTCTTTTCGAACCCACCCTTTTTCTTGAAGTCAAGCATCTCAAAGCCGGGAAACGCCTCCCCAACCCGGAAGATGACCTTGCTGTTCTTGAACCGACTGACTGTCAGGGTGGTGGTGAAATGGGTGAAGCCCAGCTCCTGTGCCTTCTCGCTTGCCTCCCGCAGGTTGTAGGCAAAACAGAGCTCACAACGACTGCCCCCCTCGCGTTCGGTCTCATGCCCCTTGATGGCATCGAGCCAACTCTGGTGGTCATAGTGCTCCCGGATAACCTGCAGGTTGTACACCCTGGCAACCTCCAAGAGCGCCTCATAGCGCTTGTCAGCTTCCTCTTGGGGAACTATGTTGGAATTGGAGAAGTAGAGAACAGGGTTCCACCCCTCCTCTTGCATACGCTCAATACTGGCTGTACTGCAGGGTCCGCAACAAGCATGGACCAGGATATCGTGCTCTTCCATGGCCTTACGATACACACAAACTGACCGCTCTTGCAACCACCAGCCATTCCTTGTAGAGTACAAGGGATGCAGCGAGGTGTACTGGTATGAAACGCAATAAGAATCTTGGACTTTGGCTGACCCTTCTGATTGTGGTCATCATTTTCACCCTTCCGATCCCTACCTACAGCAAGTATCTTCTGGTCGCTCTGCTGCTCGGCGGACTGCTCTACTGGAAACGGGCCCTGATCCTCTATATCCGGGCAAACCGGAAGATCACCAGTGCAAACACCAAGGATTGGGACAAGGCTTGGCCACTCTACCGCAAAGCCATGCGCTCAGGATTGCTTCCCACCTTCCGGGTGACTGCAGCAAGCATGTTCCTTCAGCGTGGTGATGAGCAGGAAGGCAAGCAGATCATCGAGGAGTATCTCGCCTCTTCCAAAGGCCGTGATGAGACCCTGGACAAGGTGGCAAAAACTATGGTCAGCATGGCATACTGGATGGAAGGCGATCTGGACAAGGCAATCAGAACCGTGGATGAAGTCTACCAGAGCGGCTACCGCGACAAGAATCTTTTCATCAACTACACCACCTATGCCCTCGAAAAAGGCGACCTCGCCAAAGCTGAGGAGCTTATGCAGGAGAGTGGGAATCTGGAAAACACCAGTCCCGGCATCCGCGACAACCGCGGATGGATTCATCTGATCAAGGGTGAATGGCAGGAAGCCGGGGATCTCTATCGAGAACTGGTCGAACGCAAGCCACGATTCCCCGAACCCTATGTCCACTATGCTCAGGTAAAACTTCACTATGGCCTGGTCGGCGAGGCGATGGACCTGCTTGAGCTCGCTCTCGGGGCCCGCTACTCCAATACCAGCGGCATGAAGAAAGAGACAATCGAGAAACTGCTCTCCCTGCTCAAGGATCCCGAGACCAGAAGAAAGACAGCACAGGAGATCGACAAGGATTGCAAGGCTGTTGCATCCGGAAAGCTGCCGGCCTCCCTCCCAGGAGCATTCGATCGGGAGGAAGCACTTGTACTTGACGGCTTTGCCTCCCTGCCCAAGAAACAGGTGAAACAAGTGCGCAAACAGCAGGAATCAGATCGCTTGCCCAATACTGAGCTGACCGAGGAAGACCTTGAGTACCTCAGGACGCATGGGTTGGAAGAGAACTAGAACGCTACGTTGAACCAGAATCCCCAAACAAAGGTATTCACCTTCTGATCCCACCCTCCGTAGACAGTAAGCGGCAGGGTGCGGATACCCAGAAGGGAGATGTCGGTGGAAAGCTCCAATCCCAAGGACAAGGCTGGTTCGAAACTCTTCTCATTCCACAACAGGTCGGTATAGATGGCCACCGAGCTGTTCTTGAAGAGCAGCAACTCTGCCATGGTGGGACTGAAGCTCACCGGCTTGTAGCCAAAGCTCATCTGCAGGCCCACCAGATGGTTTGCAGGATTCACAGCAACCGAAAGATCGTGCCCCTGGGCCTTGATGGTGCTGCTGGTGGTCCTGAACCCATCGGCAAAGAAGAACGGGACATCCCCCTTGCCGTCCAAGGCAAAGCGATTGAACGTCTTGAGTGTACCGAACAAGCCCGTTCTCCCATCGGCAAGCTCAGTTTCCAGCCTCGTTCCCAAGAAGGATCGGGAAACGGAGTAATCGCCGAGCACCTGATAACTCACCGAGAAACTTGATGTAGGAAAGTGCCAAGTGTTCGTGCCCTCGGGCGTGAGCCGAGCTTGCAGGCGTGCGTGATAGAGATACAGATTCCCATCATAGAAGTTCAGATGGGTACTGTCCTTGAAGTCACTGAGATGTTCAACGGAATTTGTCAGACTGAGCCTGAGCAGGTCCTCAAAGAAGTACATCCTTCCTTCGAGAACAGCCCCAAGCGAAAGCATGGGTGCGTTGGCGGCAATATCGTGTACATAGGAGACAGAGCCGCGTGCCCTGAGATACTTCAGAAACACATAGTCAACCTGTGCACGAACCGCCGGCTCTGCAGAGAATTGGTCGTTGCTTACAAAGTTGAAGGAATAACCGGTATTCACCCCTACCGAAAGGTTGCCGGTCCTATAGAGATACTTCAAGCCCAGCGTGGTGTCATCCTTGAGCAAGCTGACGTCGTCGGTCCCAAAATCGGAGTCAAACCCGATGCCAAGCAGATGCGAATCCCTGGTAAGCGGAACCTGTTCGAACAGGCGGTACGCATCAGAGCTGGCCTCCAACTGTTGTCCGAGCTTTGCTCTCAGCTCGTCAAGGACATAGGAGTCCTTCAATTTGGGAAGCTTGGACAAGGCCTCCGACTGCAATGCAGCCGATTCATACCCCTTCTGTGCAAGATACTCCACCTTGGAAAACTCCATGAAGGAGACATCCTCCACCATGTTGCGGATCCAGATGGCCTCGGGGAGAGACCGCTTGAGTTCCTCCACCCCTTGGCGTCGCTTTCCGATATCAACCGAGACATTGAGGATGGTGAGCGGATTGCGAAGATTGAGGGTATCCACATCATAGAAAGTAGTGGAGATGATGAGGGAGTCGGCATAGGAGGAAGCAAGGTCGACGGGAACGAGATTTGTCACACCTCCGTCAAGCAGCAGATGACCACGAAACTCAACCGGCTGAAAGTAGACAGGAAGAGCATAGCTGGCACGGAGTACGGTGGAAAAATCACCCTCACTGATAAGGATCTGGCGTTTGGTGACCATGTCTTCCGCTATGACGATGATGGGAATGGGAAGATTCTCAAGCTGGATATCCTCACCGAGCAAAGAGCTCACCTTTGCAATGAAGCGTGAAGAGTCAAGCATTCCTCCGCGCAGGGGAAGGGTCAGATCAAACAGACTCTGGATGGAAACCGAGGTGATGCTCTCCAAGATCTGGTCAGGGGAGAGACCTGCGGCATACAAGAGGCCTACGATGCTTCCCATGGAGTTGCTGATGATGAAATCAGGAACAATGCCCTGCTCCTCCAGATATTTGAGGACTCCGATATGGGCAAAAGCACGCGCTGATCCCCCACTGAGGACCAGGCCAACTGCCGAACGTTCTCCCTGCGTACGCTCAAAAATCCTCTCCCTGAAGCGAGCATCACCATAGGCAATCGGTACATCGGCGAGGAGGATGTCATCGGCATCCTGTGCAGAAAGGGCAGAGAAGGTCATGCAGAGCAGCAGGACCATGACCAGCAATCTCTTGGCAGTGTTCACGATTCCCTCCATTTGGTTCCACTCTAAAGCAAATAGGGCGAAAAAACAATCGAGACCTACTTTTTCACAAACGCTGTTGCTTTTTCCTTTTGGATTTGGTAGCATGATTCAGTCTTTAGCCGGCGTGGTGAAATTGGTAGACACGATAGACTCAAAATCTATTGAGCGCAAGCTTGTATCGGTTCAAGTCCGATCGCCGGTAAATACTTCCAAACAATTTGTTTACAAACAAAAAATTACTCATGTACACCAATGAACAGATGTTCAAGCGTGTACATTTTTTTGGCTTTTTCTCCCCCTTGACTCTCCACCGCCCCTTTGCTACCATCTATTTAGAATTTTTTCGAAATAGGAGCACCCATGGGATTCTCAGAGACCATGAAAGCCATCTCAGATCCGCAGCGGCGGCAGATGCTGACCTTGCTCAAGCAAGAACGGCTGAGTGCCGGTGAAATCGTGCAGCACTTCCCTTCTCTCTCCGCTGCAACGGTCTCCTATCATCTGAGTTTGCTCAAGAAAGCCTCCCTGATCACAGAGAGCAAATACAAGAACTTCATCTACTATGAACTGAACGCATCGGTGTTTGAGGAGATCATGCTCTGGTGCGCACAATTTACCGGAGGGATCGATGAAAAGCAAAACGAAGCTGATTGACCGAACCTTGGTGCTGACCACTCTGGTCTGCATCCTGCCCATTCTCTTCTCGCTCTCTGTCTATGACCGTTTGCCCCAGCAGGTTCCGATCCACTTCGATGCCAGCGGCAATCCGGACAACTATGCCCACAAAGCCTTTGCCGCGTTCGGCATTCCTCTCCTGCTCGCCTTCTTCAACTTCATCCTCCAACTGGGACTGAAGTTTGACCCCAAACGCGACACCTCATCGCGCATCTATCACATCTCACGTTGGATCATCGCCTCGGTCTCCCTGCTGGTCATGCCGATTACCCTGCTCATTGCATTGGGAAACGACATCCCCGTGGAGAAGGTGGTTCCTCTCTTTGTCAGTCTGCTCTTCCTGATTTTGGGCAACTATCTGCCCAAGTGCAAGCAGAACTATACCATCGGCATCAAACTGCCGTGGACCTTGGCGAGCGAGTACAACTGGAACAAGACCCACAGATTTGCCGGTTGGGTCTGGACAGCGGTGAGCATCATATTGCTGGCAGGACTGCTGCTGAACCTCAATTCGGCACTGCTGTTCATGATTGCCATTCCGGTTCTCACCTTCCTTCCCATCATCTACTCGTTTGTCCTCTCGTTCAGGGAGCCTGACGAAACGCCTTGATGTTCTCCTTGTGCTCCTCATAGGTCTTGGCGAAGTGAATCTGCTTGTCCAACCCATGCAGGTAGTAGAAGTAGTCGCTTTGCTGGGGAAAGAATGCTGCGTACACCGCTTCCTTTGAAGGGCTGCAGATGCCGGTTGGGGGAAGCCCCACCTTGCGACGCGTATTGTAGGGTGTTTTGGCTTCCAAAGCCGAAGGCGGAATGGGATTGACCCAATCCCCAAGCTCATAGCGGGTCGTCGCATCAATGCCCAAAGGCTCTCCCTTTGCCAGTCGGTTGTGGATGACCGAGGAGATGAGCCTCATCTCAGCCACCTCCTGGGTTTCTGCCTGAATCATGGAAGCGATGATGAGAAGCTCCTCAATCGAGTACTCCTCCACCAGTGGGGAGGAGAGATGCAGGCGTACCTCTTCCAACATTGCTTCATACATGGAGAGGGCGAGCAACTCCGCCGACCGAGAGCGAGAAACCGTATAGCTTCCACTGAGCAACCAGCCTTCGCAAAATCCGAGTTGGTAAGCGCTTGCCAGATTTTCGGTTGCCTGCAAGAAACTTCCGGCAGGAGTGGAGAGACGACTGGACAGGTACTGGTCTATGCTCTTGAGCGTAAAGGCCGGGCTGATCGTAAGGACCACGTCTTCGGAGGTGGAGGTGAGCAAGGCACCGATCTCCTTGAAGGGCAGTCCTTTCTCCATGAGGTAGGCGCCGGTTTTCAGGCGGGTGGCAAGGTCTGCCTCTATGAAATAGTCAAGCAGAGCCTGGCCATCTTCCACCACACCTGCATGTTCCAGCAATTGGCTGACCGAACGGGCACTCATTCCCCGTTCTATGGTCAAGGCCACGGCTTGGCTCTGTTGTGCTTCCGAAAGGACCACCCCAGGTCTCTTTGCTTGTCCGAGGAACACCCAGATCAGGATGGCAATGCAGAAAAGCAGTACCGCACCCAGCAGGGGGACAAGCATGAGTTTGGCAAGCGGAGTGCGATACCCTTTCCGCTTCCCGATCGGGGGTGGTACCACCTTCGTCCGCTTCGGCACGTCAGGATTGCTCTTGGGCTGGTGGGTCTGCACCAGGTGGGGATTCGGGATTTCACTTCCTCGTGGTTGCGGCGTCTTGCGAACCGGCGGTTTGGTCCCCTTCGAAGCTGGTTTTTTTGCCTCTTGGGCAGCAGCAGGCTTGGGACCGGGAATCTTGACGGTCATGCTTCGCGTCGTGACGGTCGGCTTCACCCGCGAAGGGGACTTCTTCTCCTTCGGTGCAGCCTCCCCCCCAAGCACCACTTTGACAGAGGAGGATGAGCTCTTCTTGCCCTCCAAATCGAG
>RZYT01000418.1 GCA_009930195.1 Spirochaetia bacterium
ACTCCTATGGCAATCAGAATGCTGCGGTCACCGGCAGTCTGCCCTACAACGCAACCACTATGCTGACGGTGGGAACCAACACACCCCAGACACGCAACTTCCTGGTTGGCATCAACCTGACATTCTAACAATCATGCAAAATTATCTAAATGACAAAAATGGATATGAAAAATTTAAAGTTTAAGCATATATTGGGAATGATCGTAGTGGCATTCATCACTTTCGGTTGTTCCAACGATATCCTGGAGGAGAACCCCCGCGCCATCTATGAGCCAGGATTCTTCAAGACAGAACAGGGTATCCAGTACGGACTCACCTCGCTCTATTCGCACACACGCTACTTCCTGGGTCAGTATTTCTACGCAGCCGCACAAAATGGCACCGATGAGTACACCTATGCGCAGAGTGCCGACAACAACTTCAAGGATACCGACATGTCGGGGGTGGGATCATTGAATCCTTCCAGCAGCCGCTCCGATGTCCTCTGGGGTGCAGTATACTCCAACATCAACACCGCCAGCGGCATCATCGAGAACGCAGCAGACGTGGGTCTCTCCGAGGCAATGATCTCCGAAGCACGTTTCTGGAGAGCTTACGACTATTTCCTGCTGGTACAGACCTTCGGCGGAGTGCCCCTTGACCTGGGATCGGGAGAACTGATGTTCAACACCTCTCCCTCACGAACCTCTGTTCGCAACACCGTACCGGAGGTCTACACCAAGGCGGTCTTTCCGGATTTGAAAACGGCGGTAGCCAACCTGCCGGAGACCGGTCGTGTAACCGGTGGTGTCACCAAGAGCGCTGCCCGTCTCTTCCTGGCTAAGGCTTACCTCACCTATGCCTGGTGGCTGGAGAACCCGAACAACATCCCCACCTACCCCGAAACACCCCGCACCGACCCCGACGGGCATGATGCCGCCTGGTATTACCAGGAAGCCTACAACGTCGCACTGGAAGGAATCAACAACCCCGGCCCCTTTGGTCTGCTCGATCATTATTATGATGTGCACCTGGGCAGCAACGACCGAAACAAGGAGATCGTACTCTATTCCGACCATATGGAAGATGAGTACTACAATCAGGCCAGTCTCTCCTGGTCCAACGGTTCCGCTCCGGAAAATTACGCTGTGTGGTATGTCACCAGCAACTATGGCAATATCCGCAGTTCAGCCGATGGAAGCAATTACAACATATCCTCGGTGAATCGTCATGCCATTCAATGGGGAGGTCGTCCCTGGACACGTATGGCACCCACCATCGAGGCCTATACCGAAACATTCGACGACAAAGCGAACGACAGCCGCTTCGATGGGACCTTTGCCAGTGTTTATTACGGCAACTGGAAGGAAGCGGGACGCTCTGAGGAAACGCTCTTCAACGCCAACGGACTGCCGGTGAAGAATGGCGAACCGGTGCTTACTTTCCTGGAAGAGGAGCCTGCCACTCCGGTCACCTATCCCGTGGGAGGCGGTCCCAGCAACGTGGGTGGCGGTACCCTGCCGGGCAGGGCCGACTGGGTGATCGCACCGAGCGGCATCAGCCGTATCTATTACCCCGGTCTTTGGAAGCTGGGTACCTACCGCACCGACAACGGCACCGGACTGGGGCAGCCTAACGGAGCC
>RZYT01000419.1 GCA_009930195.1 Spirochaetia bacterium
CAACTACCACGACGCTCGACTTGCACTTAGGTGTGATGAATGTCCTTTCAATGAGGAATGTGAAGGACCGGATGCTCAAGAGGATGTTTGGGAATGAAGGGTCTCTCTCTGTTTTCAGGCATAGGCGGGTTAGACATAGCAGCTGAATGGGCTGGCATTGAGACTATCGGCTTTTGCGAGATAGAACCTTATCCAGTGAGCATACTAAGAAAGAGGTGGAAGGATGTCCCAGTTGAAAATGATGTTAGGAGCATCAGAGGAAGCGAGTGGGGAAACGCAGATATCGTCTTCGGGGGGTTCCCGTGCCAAGATCTCTCCGTCGCAGGGAAGCAAAAAGGATTGTGGGACGAAGACGGAACCCCTACAAGAAGCGGGCTCTGGTTTGAAATGCTCCGAGTTATTCACGAAATCCGACCCCGTTGGGTACTGGCTGAAAATGTCCGTGGAGCAGTCAATAAGGCCCTTGATACAGTGCAATCCAGCTTGGGGTGTGAAGGCTACAAAGTCTGGAGCCTCGTCATTCCTGCATCTGCGGTTGGTGCGCCCCACCAAAGAGAAAGGCTCTTCGTCGTCGGAGCCAGAGAAGATGTGGCCGACTCCATCGCAGAGAGACTACAAGGGTGCGAATGGGGATGCTCATTTTCAGAACAAGGATCGCCCACATCTGAGCCAACTCCCCCATGCGGTGAAGGCGGTAAGCTTTGGCCTACCCCTATTTCAGGTGTCTGTGGAATGACAGCTAGGACAACAGGACGCCCATTAGAGAAAAGCGGACATCTCACAACGCAAGTCTATCTTGCTGAGCAGAGGGAACGATTGTGGCCTACTCCACGGGCCAACAAAGTAAGCGGGTATTCCAGCGAAGGGTACGGGAAGACATTGCCACAGGTAGTAGATGAGCAGTTGTGGCCTACCCCAAGCGTCTGTGGAAACTACAATCGTAAAGGAGCATCTGCTACAAGTGGGGATGGATTAGCCACAGCAGTAGGTAACCATCTATGGCGAACGCCAGACGCAAACTGCTCCCGTGGGGCGTCCTCCACAGATAGATACCAGTGGAAGGTGGACAATTCTATGCCAATATCCATCAATGACCAGGTAGCTCACGAAGGCAAGGATATAGGGCAGTTATCCCCTGATTGGGTCGAGTGCTTGATGGGATATCCCATAGGGTGGACAGACGTAGATTGTGAGGGGCTGGAGCAGTGGCAGGGATTCCCTGCACTAATGGGAGAGAAGCAATATCCCTACGAACCGCCACGGACGGGGATAAAGATCCCCAATAGGGCAAAACGCCTGAAAGCACTCGGGAACGCAGTGGTCCCTCAGCAAGCGTACCCCTTGTTCCGTGCGATTGCGGAGATGGACAAGATCTACATGGAGGGGATTGAATGAAACTGACCATAAACAAACCTCTGTTCCTAAAGAGCTGGGCCATAGCTGAGAAGGTAGTCAACCTCAAAAGCCCATTGGATGCTATCGCCGGTATCCTTGTTGATGCGGAAGATGGGATAGCCAAACTGATAGCTACGGACCTCAAGACGGGAGTCAATCTAATACCCGAGGGCGTAACGGTAGAGTCCCCTGGGAGCGAAGTATTCCCGATCAATACCATAGGT
>RZYT01000420.1 GCA_009930195.1 Spirochaetia bacterium
ATCCACACCGGCAGGGAGCTCAAGCTTCATGAGGGCATCCATGACTTTTGATGTAGGATCCAAAATGTCAATCAACCTTTTGTGGGTTCTCATCTCGAACTGCTCGCGAGACTTCTTATTGACAAAGGGCGATCTCAGGACAGTGTACTTGTTGACACGAGTCGGGAGAGGAACAGGACCTGATACAGTGGCACCAGCCCTGACAACAGTTTCAACGATAGCTTTGGAGCTCTGCTCAACCAGCTCAATATCAAAGCCTCTCAACCTTACTCGAATTCTTTCTTTAGCCATTATTCCTCCAAAAAACGGGCCTTGCCATCATCAGCCGATGATGGCAAGACATTCGTCAAAAAATCACTCGACAATCTCGGTAACCTGGCCGGAAGCAACGGTCCTACCACCCTCGCGGATAGCGAAGCGGAGTCCCTTGTCCATGGCGACAGGGTGAATGAGCTCAACGATGATGTCAGTGTGGTCACCAGGCAGAACCATCTGCTTGCCTTCGGGCAGGTTTACCGTACCAGTGATGTCAGTGGTGCGGAAATAGAACTGCGGGCGGTATCCACCGAAGAACGGTGAGTGACGGCCACCTTCGTCCTTGCTCAGTACGTATACGGTACCAAGGAACTTGGCGTGGGGCTGGATGGACTTGGGCTTTGCCAGAACCTGGCCGCGAACAACGTCCTTCTTGTCAACACCGCGGAGCAGTGCTCCGATGTTGTCACCAGCCTGACCTTCGTCAAGCAGCTTGTTGAACATCTCGACGCCGGTTACGACGGTGTCGCGGGTCTCGCGGATACCGACGATGGAAGCGGGTTCGTTGACCTTGATGATACCGCGTTCAATACGACCGGTAACAACGGTACCACGACCGGAGATGGAGAAGATGTCTTCGATCGGCATCAGGAAGGCCTGGTCAACAGCGCGCTCCGGAAGCGGGATGAAGGTATCCATTGCATCAAGCAGCTCATCGAGGCACTTGGTTGCTTCGGGGTTGTCCGGCTGGGTCATGGCCTCATAGGCACTACCGCGGATGACAGGAGCGTTGTCGCCGTCAAAACCGTAATCGCGAAGCAGGTCGCGCATCTCTTCCTCAACGAGGTCGATCAATTCAGGATCGTCAACCTGGTCGCACTTGTTGATGAATACGATGAGGCAGGGTACACCAACCTGGCGGGCCAGAAGGATGTGCTCCTTGGTCTGGGCCATGGCACCGTCAGTAGCTGCGACGACGATGATGGCGCCGTCCATCTGTGCAGCACCGGTGATCATGTTCTTGATGTAGTCAGCGTGTCCCGGGCAGTCAACGTGTGCATAGTGCCTGTTGGTGGACTGATACTCAACGTGCCTGGTGTTGATGGTAATACCACGCTCTTTTTCCTCAGGGGCGTTGTCAATTGCATCGTAAGCAAGAGCCTTATCGCCAAACAGCTTAGCACAGTGCATGGTAATTGCGGCGGTAAGGGTAGTCTTACCATGGTCAACGTGACCGATGGTTCCTACGTTTACGTGTGGCTTCGTCCTCTGAAATTTCTCTTTTGCCATCATTTCCTCCTTGTGACGTTCCATTGACTGTCACAAAAAATAATTAATATGTGCTCATAAAGGCCCAAAGCCTT
>RZYT01000101.1 GCA_009930195.1 Spirochaetia bacterium
CCGAAACAGCCGACAGAGCGCAGGAGAATGGGGAGGTTGTGCTTTTCGATGTAGGAGGCAAAACCCTCATAGAGAACATCTGCACCGCTTCCGATGCCGCACGTCCCCATGCCTACCGTTATCATCGGTCTGTTCGGGTAGAGGCGTTGCTCTCCCTCATGCATCATGTGAGCAAGTTTTTCGATCATACCACCACCTCCTTGGGTTGTGCCAAGGCATCAATGAACGAGAGCAACTCCTTTTCGGTAACACGGGAGTGAATCACGCCATCCACACTGACCACCGGAGCAAGAGCACACTGGCCGAAACAGGCTACCGTATGCACGGTGAAGCGGCAGTCCGCCGTGGTGGCCGAGCCGTCATCCTCCAACGTGATGCCAAGATAGGTAAGCACCTTCTCAAGCAGGGGCTTGGAGCCGCGTGTATGGCAGGCAGTTCCACGGCAGACGGTGATGACATGCTCACCTTGGGGTTTGAGGTTGAAGAAAGCGTAGAAGGTGGCTACCGAATAGACGTCAGCAAGCGGAAGTTCAAGATTTCTGGCAACCTGTGCCAATGCATCCTTGCTGAGATAGTTGTGCTCGCTGGTGCGCTGGACTTCCTCCAGAATGGAGAGCAGTGCACCATGTTCATGCCGATGCTGGGCAACAATGTGCTCGATGGCAGCAAGCCGATCATGCATGATGACCTCCTTGGAAAGGAACAAAAAGCACGAAATTCCCGTACTATGTGCATTAACTGCCGCAAAAACGGCAGATATTATTCCTGAAGATCTTTTGACTATACTATTCTTGGATTTTGTATAAAGCAATCTAGATGATTGCCTGATAATGAGTAATTAGTTAAATTTTTGATTTTTAATACATAGTTATTGTGATATATGGAATATTATTTGACAGTTTTTTCCGATACTCGTGCAAACATTCACCTCAACTATGCCCATGCATCTAGAACGAACGGACTGCACGCACCGTTTGCTGGGCATTCTTATAGTACTGCGATGCTTTCAGCGTTGCAGGATTCACCTGCCAGGCAGAGGTGGCGGAAACCTCTGAGGAACTCCAGTACCTGTCGGCAGAGAGTCCGGCAGTATCCCTGAATTGCAGCAAGGTCGTCAGCTCATCACGGGACGGCAGGAACCAATCATCATAGAGGTGCGAATCATAGGTAACCGTCTTTTCCTGGCAGGCGTAGAGGGCGCAGTCTATCGGCATCTCATTGTATCCAAGCTTCTGGCAGTTGAGCATTCCCTGCCCATGTTCCACTGCGCACATATCCTGATAATACCCATACTGGCCCCATCGATAGGTTCCCGCTTCATCCTCAGGTGCCGCTTCGAGATATCTCCAGCCGTCGGCATAGTAGCCTTTGTCATAGAAGATGAATCCCCCTGCCGGCCCGATGTCGCCTACTTTCCATGGTTGTGAATCTGAGTTGTGGAGGGCAAAGACAACCTCCCGAGGCTCTTCCTCTTCGCTCAACTCTGTCACCAGGCTTGCGCGCAGGACATCCTTGTCAGCCTCCAGATACCTGAAAACCGGGTAGGATGGCTGCATCCCGAGTTTGGAAGCAACAGCCTCCAGCGTTGTGCCCTCCTCAATCCTGAACGGTCCGGTATACGGGTAGGACTCCCCGTTGAGGGTGTAGCGGATCACTGCAGATCCTGTCGCCGAGGCAAGCGACACCTCATACTCGTCTGCTGTGATTCTCGTCGCAGTGATGGTCGGGGCCTGGGCACGGATGCGGATACCATAGGTGATCGGCTCGGCATCCCCTTCGCCGGCAATCTGGACGATTGTATCGCGTTCTATGATCAGGGGCTTGTCCATCAGGACAGCTTCCCTTCCATTCAGGCTTACCAGCTTGGGATTCTCTGCAGTGAAGGCAAGCTGTACCGGCTGGTCGAAGACAGCTCCCTCCAAGGTCAAAATCGGCTTATCTTCTCCTTTCGACGCCGGCTGAGCCAAAGAAGAGGTCTGCGTCTGGACTGCTTGGCTTGCAATCTTCAGGGTTTTGGGGACCGGGGGGATCTTCTCCGTTTCCTTTGCGGCTGCAGGAGGAAAGGGCCCCACTACGGCATGTGCTGAGGCAAGGCCCTTTGTCCGTACAACAACCGGAATGACAGAGGAAGAGAAACAGTACTGGGCCTTCTCATCGAGAGCCTGCACCGTAAGGATCCACATTCCTGCATCAACATCCTTGAGCATGAGCCTTCCTTCTGAGAGCGGCACATCCCGGGTAAAGCTCGCCCCACCCTCCTCGTTCCCTGTTATGCGAAGAAACTGAACCAAAGGTTGCATTCCAGCTCCCTTCTCCACTGACCAAGTTACTTCGAGAGTGCCTGTCTGCCCGGGCTCAACAAAGGGAAGAACCAGAAGGAATGCAACAATGATGAGCAGTTCCACATTGATGAAGAGAATGGTTTTCAGATCACGACTGCTCATCGGTAGGTTCCTCCCAAGGCAAGGCTGTGCAAAGAGTGTGCAAGATTCGTATGGATTGTGGTGAAATATGGCATCGTCTGGTTCCTTCCCTATATCTCAATGATGATGGAACCATTGATGATGAATGTCTTGGTTATGACGACAGAGTCATCACAGCTATCCTTGATGGCAATGGCCTTGATGGTGGTGGTTTCGTCCACGGTGATGGCTCCTGAATACAAGGGGCTCGAGGCGTTTGGATCAGAGGGTACCGCATCCCCGATTGCACTCGTCCAATGGATTGCAGCACCAATGGTTTGGCAGCTGATCGTAACCGACTGGGCTGCGTTGAAGCCGCTTGCAACCGGTTCGGGCGAGAATACCGGGTCAGCTACCGTTGTGCGCAAGGTATAACTCTCGCTTGCCGTCAGACTGTCGAACATCCCTTGCTTGACGGCGATTGCCTTCACTACGGCACTATCGGTGAGAAGGATCGGCCCCGTATAGGTGGGACTCGATGCACTGGGTATTGATCCATCCAGGGTATAGTGAATCACACAATCGGAAGTGGCCGCGGTAATCCGGATTTCCAGGGAACCGGTAAAAACGGACCCTGCAGGGGTGATGACGGGAGTGGCTGTCCTGGATTGTTTTGTATAGGTGGCTTGGGCGACCGAAGAATCTTCCCACCCACTCTTGATGGCAATGGCTTTGATGGTGGTGGTGTCAAAGATCGTCAGCGGAGCGGTATAGAGTGCGCTCGAGGACGTCGGCGTGGTTCCATCAAGGGTGTAGTGGATAGAAGCGCCCTCGGTAGCGCAGGCAAGATTCACCGTAGCCTGACTTGCAAAGGTGCTCTCAGAAGCAGATATCGTGGGAGTGGCTACCTGTACAGGAGCGAGGGTGTAGGAGGCTTGGACTGGCACTGAGGAACTCATCCCCTCTTTCACTGCAATGGCTTTGACCACTGCACTTGCTCCCAGCAGGAAAGGTGCGGTATAGCGGGTGCTCGATGCGGTAGGTTCACTGCCGTCGAGGGTGTAATGGATCATGGCACCGGGTGTTGCACAGCTAAGGGAGATGGGTTGACTTGAGGATATCGTCCCAGGAGCCGGAGAAAACATCGGACTGGAAACCTGGTTCTCCGCGGTAGGCAAGGAAAGGGTGACAATCAGCTCATCAACAGAACCTGGACGAACCTCCACCATGCTGTTGCCTTGCAGGACGACATCGCCCACGGCATCCTGCACGGAGAATTGCAGTGTCCAGCTGCCGACAGGAAGCCGGTGTACCGCCCAGGGAAGTTTTGTATGTGTCCGTTGTACCGAGTACCCTCTTGGACCATTACCAATGAGTTGAAACTCCGTCTCCTCTCCACTGAGGGCTTGCTCAAGCAGTGCACACACCTCATCGCACGAACCGGCTACGGTAAGGTGCACACCACCTACAAGATAGTCCGGCATTCCGGGCTGACTGCAGCTTGCGAACAAAAGAACGATAACCATGATGAGGAGAGAAACCATGATAAGCCGGTTCTTCATCTGCAAACCCCTCCGTTCATTTCCGGCTCTGTAACGCTCGGCATTCTCACTGTCATCATGCAACCTCATCCTTCCACCGGTATGGTGAAGTTTTCTGTGTGGGTGAACGTATTCAGGCTCTGGTCCCCTTTCTGGACCTTGGCCATGATGCGAAACCGGGTTCCCGGTGCGAGTCCGGCCAACGTGATGTGGTAGTCATGCTCACCCTCTTGCAGAATGCCGTTCACATACCAGCTGTAGTGGTTCTCCTCCAGACCTGTCTCTTCCAGGATAACCACCGCATAGGTCTGATAGTCGCTGGTGATGATGTCCATCTCCCCTATCCGTGGTGGGGTGGTGATGGCAAAGTTGCTTGCGGTGTAGACTCCGGTGGATATTGCAGAATCCGCATAGCCATCAAGGGCAGCGACTGCCTTGACCGTAGTCGTCCGGTTTAGGATAAGAGGTGCTGTATAGAGGTTGCTGGATGTGGTGGGATCGGTGCCATCGGTTGTGTAATAGATGGGAACCTCGAGGGGAAATGCACAGATGGATATCTGAACAGGGGTATCGGATGCAAAGGATGCACTTTGCACCATGTGCGAGATGGTAGCGGAGGGAAATGAGAGAGGAAGGGTTCCTTCGGAATGTCTTTGGCTGAAAATCCGTATGCTTTCCAAGTTGGGAAACTGGATCCGGGCACCCGACCGATTGGTCAGCAGTATATCCAAGTCATACGTACCGACCTCCACTACCCCGTCAGATGCACACCTGCCGGTATAGACGCCATCTGAAAAGGAAAAGGGAGTGGCATCGGTGACTGTGTAGCGTGTTTGGCCTTCCTGGGTGAGCGAACAGGAGAGTGTGCTAATGGAGGGGGCTGCAGCACTCCATGAGAGGGAGACGGCGCAAGTACCAAACCCTTCGGTAAGGTAGGAGAGACTGAAAATTGCACGCGAGGTTTGGCCGGATGAGATGAGGATAGACTGGCTGGCTTCCCTGGTGACCACCGCTTCGCCATCATCTGAACCCAGACCGCACACGGTAATCTCCCAAGTACCTGGCAGCAAGCCATCGATGACGATGGGGCTTCCCATCTGTCTGACCTGTGGGGGCAGTGAGGCATTGCCGGCACCGCTCTGACTGCAGAGTATCTTCAGGTGGGTGATTGCAATATCCTCATCGGATGGCTGGATGGTCCTCACCGCTGCACAGTCAATGGCAACCGAACCGTACAAGGACTCGTACGAGGCCCTGCAGGAAACACACAGAACGGAAAGCATGCACAGAAGCGCACAACCGCATAGTGTGATGCTCCTTACGTCCCTGTTCCGCATTGCACGCTCCCAATCAGGATTTTGCTTGTGTCCAAAGCTCTGTGTGTAGAAAAGTACCTGATTGGCAACAGGATACGCTTTGCATTTCGCCACACCGCACACCAAACGATTGTTACACACCTTCAGCGAGAAATACATGTACAATTTATGTTCTTTGTCTAATATTACGTAATAAATGAACTACAAAGTTCCATATTTTCCTTGAAATTTCACATTGAGCAACTATACTGACCCAAGCATCAAAGAGTTTGGGGTATCTCATGACGAAGCGGTTTCTTACGTTCTCATTCCTATGCATCTGCTGCAGTGCACTGTTGTTCCCTGCACGGATTCAGCCCATGGTCTCCCTGTCAGCACACTATTCGAATGTCGAGACATCCATCACCGGCTTTGTGGATGAGGCTATTGCCGTATCACACTTCAAGCAGTCTCAAGGACAAGATCCCTTGGTCTGCCTTGGATTCCAGCTCACCTCTGTGAACCTTGATGTGGTCGGGGCTTTCAATTTGCACCAGAAGCTCTCCATACTCCCCGATTCGGAAGGCTTTCTCTGGTTCCAAAGCCAGCCAAGTCTGGCTATGGATACGAATTCCCCCCATCTTGGATATGCTGAATTCCGCTACAAGGGCTTCTTGGCCTCGCTGGGAAGAAGACCACTGAAATGGGGGCCGGCCCGGTATGATCTGGGGCTCTCCTCCGAAGTGCCGTTCTATGATGGCTTGTGGATGCAATACCGCTTTGACCAAGCGTATGGGGCTTGGTGGTATCAGCTTTTGGCAACAGATTTCGGCAGCATCCATCAGTCTGAGGCCTTTCCGCTCTCCAAGCAGCTCTATGCACACCGCATTGGATTCGAAAACCATCAGGTCCGCGCCACATTGGGAGAACTTTCCATGAATTGGGGACCGAACTCGTTGATCGGACTGGTTCCCTTCGGCGTATGGCCTTCGGGCTTGCATGACACGGCAAACGTACTTATCGAGGCTACAGGCGAAATGCTTCTGGGAGCATCACGACTCTATGGCTCGATGATTGTGAATGACCGGACGCTCTTCGGAATCGGCGAAAGCGAAAAACTGGCCTTGGGTGGAATGCTGGGCCTCGATTGGCATATTTTTCGTGACACTTCGTTTCAGGAAAAACAGACCTTCACATTGGCTGAGAACACCTTCAGGACACTTGAGGGAGGACTCTCCCTCGGCTTTGAATGCTATTACACCTCAAACTACCTGTACACCGGCAAGGTGCATGAGGCTGCATACACTGCCTTGCTGAAACAGTTTGCCTATGGGGGTGCCTTGTACGGTGACAGTCTTGCCTACTACATCGGCTTTCCCTACGGGCCGGGTTCGCTTCTGGTCCAGACGTTGCTCGACTATCAGAATGAAAGCATCCACATCAGTGCCCTCCTGGGAGTGCTGGCAAAGACAAATGCCTCGGCTGCAACCTTGCAAGCAAGCATGGATATGGACGAACTCTCCTTGTCCGGTGCTGCCTACCATCTGCTTGCCACGGTGCAAGCTGAATATCGAGTACATGAGGCTCTTCAGCTTACTGCCCATCTGAACCATGATTGGAATATGCATACCAATGCAAATCAGCTGGTGTTTGGAGTGGGGGCACGCCTCTGTTGGCTTGGTATTCCCTAGCCTTAAGGTAGATAATTGTATCTGTTTTTAGCCATTAATATATACATTTTTAAAATATTGTCTGTATATTTGCACCAAAACATATGACATACTTTTTTCAGATTTTGTAGGGGTGACATCAGCGTCAGAACGCAGAAGAACTCTTAATCATGCACACAGGAAGGTTCGGTTCAGATGCAGACAATACAACCTACCCAGTCCCTGAAGCGCTTGGTTCTTATTGCCCTGACAAGCCTATTTCTTCTGATCTCATGCACAGGCATGGAACAAAGAAGCGGCACCCTGTCCTTGGTGCCGGACCAAGCAGGGGCGAAGTCCATCCTCCCGGACAGCGCAAACATATCGATCAGCGTCATACAGGTCTCCGGTACAGGCCCATTGGGAGCTGTATTGGAAGCACAGAATTTCCTGCTCGGGGGAAGGATTGCCATTGATGGCCTCACCCCTGGAACCTGGACCATCCAGATAACCGGGTATAATGGGACGGTGGAACATCTTGGTACCCAGCTTACCACACCTGCTTCGCAAACAGTGGTCATCGCTTCGGGAAGAACCACCACCGCTTCGTTCAGCCTGCAATTCCTGACTGAAGGCAACGGAAGTGCCTCCGTACAAGTGAACTGGCCGTCGACCAACAGCTCCATTGCTTCGGTGACGGGAGTATTGGGGGACGCAACCTCTCCCGTGGCAACGGCACATGCAGATGCAGTTTCAGGGTCGGCAACCCTGCTCTTCCCTTCCCCTGTTCCTGTAGGCAGTTATCCCCTTGATGTGGCATTTGTCAACGCTTCGGGGACCACCATCTCCCTTCCCATGATCGAAACGGTGAATATCTACAGCAACCTTGTCTCCACCGGTTCCATCTCCCTGGTACAGATGGATGTTCCTCTCGCAGCAAAGCCGGTTATCAGAGCAGAGCGGACAACCGAAGCAGACCCACTGACCATCACACTCACCAGCACCACAAC
>RZYT01000421.1 GCA_009930195.1 Spirochaetia bacterium
ATCTTCTTCATCGCTCTGTATCCTTCACCAGATATCCGTCTGAAGCGGTCCAGCTGACGTACACGGTATCCTTCCACTCTATGTCCGGACCATCCTCAAGGAACACCGTGTGCTGCTTGAACACTTTCACCATGGTGGCGGCTTCATTCTCCAGCTTGACGTAGAATTTGGACTGGAATCCGGAATAGACCGGTTCTTCAACCATTCCCTTGAAGGTGTTCAGCTCCTTGACGGTGCTCCTGGGTGGGTTGGATGTAATCCTTATCTTCTCAGGGCGCACCGTGAAGTCCATCTCGGCGCCTACCGGCTGGGCTTCGTAGTCGGTGACGGAGACTTCCCCATTGAGAGCGGGGACCTGAACGCGCATCAGGTACTCCTCCTCATAGGGTTCGCAGGAGAGGATGGTGCACGGGAAGCTGTTCGTCTCGCCAATGAACTGGGCGACAAAGCGGGTGGATGGGGCTTCATAGATTTCGTAGGGGGTGCCGATTTGCAGGACCTTGCCCTTGTTCATGACCGCGATACGGTCCGAGACCGACAAGGCTTCCGACTGGTCGTGGGTGACATAGATGAAGGTGATGCCGACCTTGTCATGGATCTGGTCAAGCTCGATGAGAAGGTTCTGCCGAAGCTTTGCGTCAAGGGCTGAGAGCGGTTCGTCGAGCAGCAAGACGCTGGGCTCATTGATCAGGGCCCTGGCAATGGCTACTCGTTGTTTCTGACCGCCGCTGAGCATGGAGGGTTTTTTGTAGATGTGGTCTTCCAACTGGACGAGACGGACGTACTCAAGAACCTTCTTTTCGATGGTTGCTTTGTCCTCATGTCTCAAGCGCAGGGGGAAGGCTATGTTTTCATATACGGTGAGGTGAGGGAAGAGGGCATAGGTTTGGAAAACCGTATTGGATTGGCGTTTGTCAGGAGGCAACGGAAGAATGTTCTTGCTGTCAAACTCCACGCTTCCTGAATCCGGGAAATCGAATCCGGCAATGATCCTCAACAGGGTGGTCTTTCCACAACCAGAGGGGCCCAAGAGTGAGAAGAACTCACCTTTCTTGATCGTGACACTGACATCGTCGAGTGCCTTGAAATCGCCATAGGAGCGGGAAACCCGCTGAACATTAACTTCAACACCTTTCAATCTTTTCCATTCCCTCCACTCGTTTCAGGCACAGAATTTCCCGATGTTTACAGAGCGGGAGCCTTCACGATTCACTGCGAATATCGAATATTTATCTGTATCTGTCAAGCGGTTTGCCCCAAAAACAAGTACATTCTTTATGCCATTGATAACTATTTATAATTTATAAAATTAACGAGTATCTACATATACTTGTCAATATGGGAAAAACACCAGGAAAACTCGCTTTGCCCGAGAGATGGCTGCAAGACAATCAATGCAGGAAATCAATGCGCACCACTTCACCTGTCTTGGGATCTTCTCGGTAGACGGCAGGACCTTGCTCATCATAGCCAAACCAGATCAAACGGCTGAAGCGCAAGAGATCTGCTTCTTTTGGATTGTCGTACACTCTACAGTAGTCAAACTGATGGTTTGTCTGTACTCGAAGGTCAAAGCGCAACATGAACCAATTCTCCTTAGAGCATAAGCAAGTTGTAT
>RZYT01000422.1 GCA_009930195.1 Spirochaetia bacterium
CCTGCAAGGAGGTGATCAAGTACCGGATGCCCACCTTTGTCCTTCCGGGCAAAGGGGACATCCTCTCGGTTGCCGCCTTCAAGGCGCACATCGGTCTCTATCCCCAGCCGGAGGCAATCGAGGCGCTGCAGGCTGACCTTGCCGGATTGAAGACCAGCAAGGGAGCGATCCAGCTGCCCTTGGACCAGAGCCTTCCCTTGGCTCTGGTGGGAAAGGTCATTGCCTATCGCCTTGAGGCACTGGCTTAGTTGATGTCCAGGAAGTGGTGCACAGCATCACGCAGGAACTCAGCATTGCCGTGGTAGTACACGGCAAACCGCTCGTCATCGACGTACATCTGCACCAGATTTCTGTGTGCTTCTGCAGAGTAGTCACCCCAGGTGTACCCCAACCAGCGCTTGTGCATCCGTGCTACTTCCATCGCTGACTCCGAAGTGGGATCTCCTTGTTTTGCAGCTTCCCTGAGCTTCTCCAAAAGGGTTTCCCCAAGGGCTGTGAATTCGTTGTAGGTCGTCTCATCCATACCCATCATCTGTGCATTGGCCCGCTGGGCGGTCTCCTCTCCATAGCGCTTGCGCACTTCCTCTCCATACCTCTTCTCATTTTCCTCGACCAGTTGTTTCTTGAATCCCTCAAAGCGTTCATGGTCTTGCATCGTTCGTTCTCCTTTCACGTCTTGCAGTGTGTGGGTAAGATTCTGAAGCAACTGTTCAAGATGGTTTCGCTTCGCTTCGAGCAGTTGTTTTTGTTCCAAAAGCGCCGTTTCCAGGTCAAAGGTGGGATCAAGGCAGATGCTCTTGATCGTGGAAAGACCCAGATCGAGCTCCCGGTAAAAAAGAATCTGCTGAAGCCGCACCAGATCCTCCTTGCCATAGAGCCGATAGCCCGACCCACTCTTGCGTCGTGGGTTGAGCAGTCCCAGCTGCTCATAGTGACGCAAAGTCCGTTGGGTGACTCCACTCAGTTCTGAAACCTGCTTGATGGTGTACTCCATATACCCTCCAACAACAGCAATACACCTTGACGCAACGTCAAGGTCAACAAAGTGAAAACAATTTTTTTCATTTTCTTCAGGCTTGGTCGTGCCGTTGGGCAAACGCGAGTGGCTCAAAGCTGCGCCAGCCGTGTTTGCCGTTCTTCTTGGCACAGTACATGGCCCAGTCCGCATAGTCGATCAAGTCATAGAGATTGATGGTGTCACGGTTGAAGACAGCAAAGCCGACACTGCAGCTGATGTTCAGCTTCCCACAGGAGGTCTGTAGCGGCTCATTGGTCACCGTTTTCTCAAACTGTGCATACATGTCGGCAAGAAAGGAGTCATCAGCTACGGGAATGTCATGGATATACAAGCCGAACTCATCACCTGCAATGCGCATGGCAATTGTCGGGTATCCGACAGAAAGGGACTTCAAGCGCTGGGAAAATTCTACCAGGTACTCATCTCCCACGCCATGGCCATAGGTATCGTTGATCTGCTTGAAGGCATCGATATCTATGAAGGCAAAGAGCCCCAGTGCCTCGGGTTTGGTTGCAATGACCATCTGCATCTCCGAACGGTACTGGTACCTGCTTACCAAGGAGGTGAGAGGGTCCTTGACCAAACGGTTGTTCA
>RZYT01000423.1 GCA_009930195.1 Spirochaetia bacterium
TTCTTCAATAGTTCGCCCTGTCTTTCCTCGCAAACGAACGTAGCTTTTCAATTCTACTGTTCATCATTTCTAAGGTAATTGACTGGGAAGCCCCCTCGCGGGTTGCTTCCTTCTCTTTCTCTTTCCCTTCCCTGCGCTCGTTGTTTCATAAATCGTAAGGCAGCACGCTTCCGCCTGCTTCCTGCTCCCCCTCTCGGAGGCGCTCGGTCAACTTACCCGATTTCACCCAAGCTCGTCAAGGCCTTTTCCCAACCTTTTTCAAGCCCGGCAGTTCCACCGCCGCAAGCCGAACAAGATGGGACTATACCCGCTTGACTCAAACCTGTCCAGTGGGTTCTCAAAAGTTTCTCATTTTTCGTCAACACTACCCCAATTTGAGGCTCAACAGGCCGATTCTCCTTCTCATTCAGTCATTTCCCTGCCCAATACATACTGCAAAAAGCCTATTGAAAACGTAGAAACAAGCAGGAAAGTCCCCAAAAAACGTATGGTGTTGCCCAAAAGGGAGAACATTCCAAGCAGTGAAAAAACCAGAATTGCACGCATGCTTGTTGCCATGTTCACTATGGATGTACGGTACTGCGCCCTTGTTCAACGAGAGGGTCTTGCAAGACGGTTTCCTGGATGACAGAGGCCCCGCAGCATAGGGAAAGCCGGAAAGTATCGCGGGACCTGTTTTCAACCATCCGACAGCATGGAAGAGAGCTGCAGCGAGCAAGGATGCAAAGAGTGTAGTATGGTTGCCAAGTCCATGCAATAGCCCTGCAAGCGAGGCTCCAAGCGCCTTCAGGAAATAGCTGCACCAACCCATATCCCGATCATGGCATTCCCAAACCGTAGGAGGCAGCAAGCAGGGGTCGTACTCATAGAGAATACCAGCCAGTGACAACGGGATGATCATCAATGCTGCATGAGTAGGCATATTCGGGTGGTGTAGCAGGAAACGCAGGGCTGAGAAAATGGTGGAGACAGGCCCTTGGCCAGGTTGAAAGGGTTGCTTCCTAAACAGAGTGGCCTCAGGGAAACACATCACCGACAGGAAAGCGGCGAAAGATGCTATGCTTGAGACAGCCTAACAAGAGAGGCCTACACAGAGGGTAGTGGTTGCCTGCGCCCGACCACACTTGCTCGAATTGCGTATGATTCTCTTCCAGCTTGAGGCTGTCATACAACGAAGTTTCTATGGCACCCGAGGCGAGTGCCTCGGCAAAACCCAAAGCGTAGAAGAGGAAGGTAGAGCCAAGCATCCACATGAGAAAACAACCCATCTTGAGCAACGAGGCGAACACCAGCATTCCTTTTCGGCTCCATCGATCGGACAGAAGACCGCTGGAATTTCCAACAGGACCACCAGGACGGACCAAATCGCCAAGAGCAGGGAAACCTGTTCCAGGCTGGGTCCGGAGGATCGGAAGAGAAGCGTATGGACTGGGTGGATGGGCAGAAGATTCCGCACTCCCCTGTACGCAATGAAGCGCAGGGCACACATGCGGCAAGGAAAAAAGAAAGGTCCGGCGGCTACCTACTCTCCCACGGCTAACCGTAGTACCATCGGCGTGAGGGTGCTTAACTTCCGTGTTCGGGATGGGAACGGGTGTGTCCACCCTGC
>RZYT01000424.1 GCA_009930195.1 Spirochaetia bacterium
TCAAAAATCTTGTGGGGGAAGGGAGCATGAGCACTGACGCTTTCGCTCTCCAGCAGGGAGGGAATGATGGAGGGGCGTACCACCTCGTAGTTCTCACTCATCGGGTTGGAGATGAAAATGCACTTCTCCTGGGGGAAGTTCATATTGTCGACATACTCGCGCTTGGAGCCGAGGTAGTTGTACATCATCTCCTGGAAGCCCAGACCC
Organism: Spirochaetia bacterium; assembly: GCA_009930195.1. GTDB lineage: Bacteria > Spirochaetota > Spirochaetia > Sphaerochaetales > Sphaerochaetaceae > Sphaerochaeta. Next base: position 208 of record RZYT01000424.1, read on the forward strand.
ACCATCAGGTCCTTCACCTTGCGACCCAGCTCCTCGGCAGGACTGAGGCGTCCTACGGTGAAGTCCTGGGGCATCTCAGGCTCGAAATTGCCCAAACCGTACCCGATCATGATATCCTCTACCAGATCGACCGGATGCAAGAAGTCATTGCGGTACTCGGGAACCGTGGCATAGAGGGTATCATCGCTGTAAATGGCATAGATGCCCATCCGCTTCAGGGCTGCAACCGCTTCCTCACCACTCATCTTCTGTCCCAGTGTCTTGTGGACTTGGGCGAGCGTGCAGGAGACGGGTTCCTGATAGTAGTAGGGAACCGTGATCTCTGTGCCGAACTCAGTCACCTCGGGGAGCCTGACCTTCACCGGCAGAATCTCAAAACCCATGTCGGACATATCGCAGGCCATGATGGAGGCGGCAAGCAGCAGGTCCCGCAGGTCCATGCCACTCAGTTCAAGAAAGAGGTTCTCGTCACCCACCTCGACAGCCCCGATACGGGCACTGTTGATGACCGGCGGGAACGAGAGAGTATCACCATTGTCGTCGTGCAGGTAGGGGAACACACGGCAATCGCTTACGATCGGGCCGTACTCCTTCCCCTTCGGATGCTCGGTGCAGATCTCACGAAGGGTAAGCTTTTTGTCCATCCCCAAGGGAATGAAGGAGGTTGCATCGGGATCGGCACCACGATAGTGCACAGGGTACTTGATCAGGTCCGAGCGGTAGATGCCCATGGCAATCGTCTTGCGCTTGCGCCCGAAGTTCGAGCACAGCTTCTCCTGGCTCTGGATCAACGCCTCCAGATCATCCTCGCTCACCACATGACCACGGGCAGCAAATCCGATCGAATAGGGACGGACTTCCTTTGCCGATGCATCCACGATGAGCTCCCTGCCCTCACTGTCAAAACACTCCTCACTGGTGGAGAAGAAGTCATACAGCGGAGTCTCAACACCCCAATAGGACTTGAGCAGGCGGGCAATGCCGGCGGCAGACCAGAGGTCTGGGCGGTTGGTATCATTGAGCTCAATCTTGAGCAGATCACCTTCGTGTCCATCCAACTCAGCCTTCGCAACCGGGAAGATTGCCTCAAGCTCACTATCATTCAATGTTCTTCCCAACAAGCTGTAGAACAACTTGCCGGTGGTTTCAATCTTTGGCATCAGTTCCCCCTCCTCGTGCGTACCGACTCAATGTTCGGGGTGAAGAGCTCGCGCAGGTCATTCAGGCCCAAGTGCATCAGGGCCATGCGGTCAATGCCCAGGCCCCATGCGAGCACCGGTACATCAATTCCCAAAGCCTTGGTCACCTCGGGGCGGAAGATTCCGCTTCCCCCAAGCTCGAACCATCCCAACACAGGGTGCTTGATATGCACCTCGATCGAAGGTTCGGTGAACGGGAAGTA
>RZYT01000425.1 GCA_009930195.1 Spirochaetia bacterium
TGGCGATGGACACGCTGGAGCATCGACTCCAAGCTGCCATCCTCACGTTTGAAAAGCTTGATGAACTGCTTTGAGCGTACTTCGTTTGATAACGGCCAGAGCCGTTTTCCCGAACCACCGGACAACAACACAATATGCATATGCCACTCCTTACCCCCATGATAGGCCATAGGAAGCGTGGCGCAAAGCCATAATCTTCAGATTGTGCGCAAATCCAAGACCACCATGGCATGACAGCACCCTCCCCTGCATTCGGTTGCAGGAGAGGATGCAACGCAAGCTGTGGCAGCGCTCTTACTTGTAGGATCCGGTCAGCGTGAACGTACCGTTGGGCAGGATGTAGGAGAGGCCCATCGTCTCATAATCGAAAACAGCCCAGGTGAAGATGCCCCCGACCTTGCCGTTTGCATGGATTTTCTTTCCAGGTGCATCCTTGAGCACCCAGTTCATGGCAATCTCTGCACCAAGCAACGAGCCGTCGATCGTCCCGTTTGCCTGGAGCGTTGCCACCACCTGCATCTGCTCATCCACAATCTGGATGACACTGTGATTGGACCCTGAAAGCTCAGCAGTCTGAGGATCGAGGTTGTAGTTGGTGACGTTGTTCATGATGACAAACTTGCCGTCAAGCAGATCCCAATCCGACTCGATGACTCCACCAAACGACTCATACGGGAAACTGTAGAGGGTCTCTTCGACGGTCTTGTAGTGGTTGCTGTTGCCCTTGTGCTCAGTCACTACACTCTGATAGTCCTGATACAGGTTCACTACCGCAGTAAAGGGGGTACGTCCATTTGATTTTACGGCCCGAGAGGAGAGTTCCTCTGATTGTACCGCACTGCGGGAGAATGCCGATTCACTCATGCTCATATCACAACCGACAAAAAGAACCATCATCAGAGCCAGGACGCCCAAGACACGCACTACATGTTTCATACGAATTTCCTTATCCTTATGGTTTTGGTATCCTGCATATTCTTGCTTGCTCGAACCCTACTTTGTCAACAAAATTTCGTTAAAAATAGTACATAACTGAATTTTTATGCATACATATGAAGAAAATGTCCGCCAGCATTCACTTCTCCCCCACTTCCCTCATCCCTAAGCATGAAAGATAACCCATTTTGTGCATGACAAATACAGAGACTTGCGCTATAAATACGTAATGATACCGTGACTGTTTTTTTTTGCCACTTCAACCCTACTTTGCACATGATTCGGAGAGGAACGCATGCCCTATTCCAAAATCAGGAAACGCTATCTCTTGCTTCTTCTCTTCCTGATGGTGGGAGTTGCTGTCTCTGTGCCCACCTACTTCACCTATCGCCGTACCAGGGCAATCCTCCTTGAAGAAATCCAATCAAATGCCCTCAACAGCGCCCATGCAATCGCCACATTCCTCTCATCGGACATCGAGCAGTACCGTCCGCTCTCAGAGGCCACCTCGCTCATTGAGGGAAGTGAACTCCATCAGACTTACCTTGGCTACAATAGCCTGATGCGAACAATCAAGGAGAAAAGCGACGCCACCTTCATCTATACCAGCAAGTATCTGGACGACCAGACCAGCGCCTTCATCCTCGATGGGGAGGAGAGTGGCACCGTA
>RZYT01000426.1 GCA_009930195.1 Spirochaetia bacterium
CTGTGGTGTTGGTCGGCAATGTGAGCCCTAAGGTTGAACTGCCACTGCAGAAGATAGTGACAAGACAGATACGCCTCCAGGGAAGCTGTGCCATCAGCGGAGAGTACCCTGCGGTTCTCAAGCTGATGGCTTCAGGCAAGTTGGTAGTCGATGACCTTGTCAGTAAGACTGTCCCCCTCAGTGAGGGACAAGTCTGGTTTGACAAGCTCTATAATCGAGAGGATAACCTGTTGAAGGTTGTCCTGCTCCCCTAAGGAAAAAGAAGGATAGCATGGTACGATACGCACTTATTGGATATGGAAAGGTAGCTAGTGTGCATGCCAAGGCACTCGCTGAGGCTAAACAGAGCAAATTGGTGGCAGTCTGGGGAAGGAGTGCAGAAAAAGCGGCTCTTTTTGCCAAAGAGTGGGACATACTCCCCTTCACCGACATGCAGAAGATGATTGTTGAGGCCAAGGTGGATGCTGTGATCATCACCACCCCGCACCCCGTGCATAAGGAGAACACCGTCGAAGCCCTCAAGGCAGGTGCCCATGTGCTGGTAGAAAAGCCCATGGCCCTCACCGTCGCCGAGTGCCAGGAGATGATCGACTGTGCAAAGCAGGAAAACAAGAAACTTGCCGTCATCAGCCAGAGGCGCTGGCTCCCTTCAACGCAAAGGATCCACAAGGCAATTGCGGAAGGGAAACTGGGGAAGCCGATGATCGGGCAAGTCACAGTACTTGGCTGGAGGGATGAGGCATACTATAACAGTGACCCCTGGAGGGGCAAATGGGATACCGAAGGTGGGGGGATACTCATCAACCAGGCTCCCCATCAGTTTGACCTCCTGCACTGGTTCCTAGGCCCCGTCAAAGAGGTCTATGCCCAGTGGGACAACATCAACCACCCCTACATAGAGGTGGAGGATACCGCTGTAGCCACAGTACGCTTTGAAAGTGGTGCCATGGCCTCCATCCTGGTCTCCAACTCACAGAAACCCGGCATCTATGCAAAAGTCCATGTCCATGGGTCGAATGCCTTCTCTCTAGGGGTCCAGACCGATGGAGGGGCGATGTTCATCGCAGGGATGAGCGGTGTCACCGAGCCCCCTTTCAACGACATATGGACCGTTGAAGGGGAACAGGGGATGCTTGAGGTATGGAAGATAGAGGACACGGCTTTCTTCGATACCATCGATCCTGTGCTCCATTTCTTCACTCTTCAACAGGAGGACTTCACCCAAGCGATACTGAACGACACCATTCCCGCCTCTTCAGGTGAAGAGGGCATGCAAACGGTCAGGATCATTGAGGGGATGTATGTTTCAGGGAGGACGGGAATGCCTGTGCGGTACTAGGCTCCAGACGCTAGATATTCACAAGAGATCTGCAACAGGCAGTTGCGGATCTCTTTTTTGAACGATGCAACCAGGGCAAAGTTCGAAACAGTAGCCATATGACCTTCTGCATTGGGTAGTGAAAGCTGATACGATGGCTGGCTTGCTTGAGCCAATAAAGGCATATGTACGCACAACAAAAGTTCGACACCCGAAATCTACCACTGTTGTTTGTGTCTCTCTTGTAACGAGTAATCCCACTATCTTCCTATCTCCCTACAC
>RZYT01000427.1 GCA_009930195.1 Spirochaetia bacterium
GCTGCGCTCGTGGCTACCTCCTGCATCGCTCCCGCAGAACCTGTCATCTCGTTGGCTGTGTACCATGCAGGCACGACATCCTCACCACCACCAAAACCCAAAAAACCTTTCAGCTTATTCCACTTATCACGTAGTCCATCAATCTGATCCTTTGCCCATCCGATGTTCTTCCCGAATTGTTTTGTGAACCCATCGAAGAACGAATCAACATCACCCTTCAACAAGCTGAATAATGCCTTGAATATCATCTTGATGTTCTCCGCAAACAACTTGAACCCTTCCACGACATTACGTAATACCCTCGGTATGTTGGCAATCATCGTCACGATAGCACCTATGGCCAACCCGATCGGCCCAGTTATCGCAGCGAACCCAGCGGCTATCAACGGCAATGTCTTTAATATCGCTCCGATACCCAACAACACAGGCCCTATAGCGACAGCGATACTGCCAATGGCTAATATCACCTCTTTTGTTTGGTCTGGAAGATTGTTGAATTTATCGGCAATATCGCCAAGTCCCTCCGCCATGCTTCCGATGGCAGGAACAACCTTATCCTCTAATATCGGTACAAGCGTTTCGCTTAATACTGGTGCGATCTCTGATGCCAACCTATCCTTGACGGCCTGCAATTGCAATTGCATCTTGTTCATCTCGATGCTGAACTTGTTGGCTGCGTTCAGCGCATCACCATCCAACACTACACCGAGATCGTGAGCGTTCCGCCTGACCTCATCGATGCCATCCGCACCCAACGCAAGTATTGGGGCAATAGATACCCATTGCCTCCCGAATAACTGTGAAGCGATGATGTTTCTCTGCGCTGTGTTCTCCATCCCTGCGAGGCTCTTAATGAGGTCATCGGTGATGTCACCCATGCGCCTCATCTCCCCGCTCGAATCGAATAAAGATACGCCCAGCCTCTGAATGTATTCCGTCACATCATCACCATCCCCCTCTGCCTCCTTTAATCGCCTTGTAAGCGATTCAACGGATCGAGAGAACGCATCTGTGGAAGTGCCAGCCTCGATGCTTACAAGTTTGTATTCTTGAAGTATGTCGGCAGATGAATCCAATGCGATAGTAGCTGACAACAGGTCATTTGCCATATCGCCTGTTTTCTTCGCAAAGGCAACGGCCGCAACCGCCGCAGCCCCAACAGCAGCAGAAAATATGCTGGCCTTCTTCCCAACACCTATGAACGAATCCCCGATGTTCGACAGCTTGGCCGAAACGGTGCGATCCAACTTGTTAGTGCTGTCAACAGCCTTGTCGATGTTCTGCTCGAACTTCGTTATGTCTGCCGTTATCTTTGCCGTGAAACTCATCTGCGTTACTTTTTATCGGTGTCCTGATCCTTATGCTTCTCCCTGTAAATCCTCATCGCTTCGTTGTACTCATCCATCCGCTTCTTGTACAACTCACGCATCTCATCTGATACCCTGCTTCTCTTTTTCTGCTTATCGCCAATCCGCATGAACTCATCAATCGTTTTTGGTAACTTCTTCGGATCCAAGTGTGGCCCAACAGCCGAATAATACGCTATCATCCTCGTGTGCCTCAACCTCTCCTCTTGCATCCTCTTATAAGCGTATGCC
>RZYT01000428.1 GCA_009930195.1 Spirochaetia bacterium
GGCGCTGGAGCGACGTTTCCAGACGGTGATGGTGGATGAGCCGACCGAGTCGGACAGCATCTCCATCCTGCGGGGCCTGAAGGAGCGTTATGAGAACCATCACAAGGTGCGGATCAAGGATGAGTCGATCATCGCCGCCGTGCAGCTGTCGCACCGTTACATCACCGACCGGTTTCTGCCCGACAAGGCAATCGACCTGATGGATGAAGCGGCAGCCAAGCTCCGCATGGAGGTGGATTCTGTGCCGGAGGAGCTGGATGAGATCATGCGCCGTGTGAAGCAGCTTGAGATAGAACGGGAAGCAATCCGGCGTGAGAATGATGCACCAAAGGAGGAACTACTCACCCGCCAAATAGAGGAGCTGAAGGCCGAGGAGGCAGACTACAAGGCCAAGTGGCAGTCGGAGAAGGAGCTGATCAACCGCATCCAGCAGGCCAAGATTGAGATTGAAGATGCCCGGTTTGAAGCGGATAAAGCGGAACGTGAAGGCGACTACGGCAAGGTTGCCGAGCTGCGCTACGGCAGGATCAAGGAGAAGGAGAACGAGATTGCAGCGTTGCAGCAGCAACTGCACGAGCGGCAAGGTGCCAGCGCGATGATCAAGGAGGAGGTGGATGCCGAGGATATTGCCGACGTGGTGTCACGCTGGACCGGTATCCCGGTGAAGAAGATGCTGCAGAGTGAGCGTGAGAAACTGCTGCACCTGGAGGAGGAGCTACACAGGCGTGTGATTGGCCAGGAGGAAGCCATCACGGCTGTCTCCGATGCCGTGCGGCGCAACCGTGCCGGACTGAGTGATCCGAAACGACCTATCGGTTCCTTTATCTTCCTCGGTACCACCGGGGTGGGGAAGACCGAGCTGGCCAAAGCGCTGGCAGAGTATCTCTTCGACGATGAGAACATGATGACCCGCATCGACATGAGCGAGTACCAGGAGAAGTTCAGCGCCACGCGACTGATTGGTGCCCCTCCGGGATACGTGGGATATGACGAGGGGGGACAGCTGACGGAGGCGATCCGCCGCAAGCCTTACTCTGTGGTGCTGTTCGACGAGATAGAGAAAGCCCATCCCGACGTGTTCAACATCCTGTTGCAGGTGCTCGATGACGGACGACTGACCGACAACAAAGGGCGGGTGGTCAATTTCAAGAACACCATCATCATCATGACCTCCAATATGGGATCGAACCTCATCAGGGAAAACTTTGAGCGGATCACACCCGCCAATCGCGAAGAGATCGTGGAGAATACGAAGAACATGGTGCTGGGAATGCTCAAACAGACCATACGTCCCGAATTCCTGAACCGTATCGATGACATCATCATGTTTGCCCCGCTGAAGGAGGAGGAGATCACACAGATTGTCCGCCTGCAGTTGGAGGGTGTTCACCGGATGCTGGCAGAAAATGGCATTGAACTGCGTTACAGTGAGGAGGCGGTAAAAAGCATCTCGCATGCCGGTTTTGATCCCGAGTTTGGTGCTCGCCCGGTGAAGCGTGTGATCCAGCGCAAGGTGCTGAACCAACTCTCGAAGGATCTCCTTGCCGGCACGGTGGACAAATCGCAACCGATCACCATCGACGCGATTGATGACACG
>RZYT01000102.1 GCA_009930195.1 Spirochaetia bacterium
CGCCGTCCCTGAGCTGGATATCCAGGCCTGTTCCCCGAATTGTCTTGTTCCCTTCAAACTGGAGGGTGACCATCTCATCCCCAACACTGAGCAGGTGTTGCTGCTCGTGGTGCCAGACAAGGTGCTCTGCTTCTACGAGAAGCTTGTCCGAGGGCTTTTCGACCTGGATGGAACCGGTAAGCTCAGCGTCATAGCTGATGAGGTCAACCTCAGCCCTCCTGGCTCTTCCTTGGAGAAGCAACGTGCCGTCAGCACGTGTTTGGGTGAAGGTAAAATTGCTGAGGATTGCTTTGTTTGTGGCATCATACAGGGATATCTCAGAAGCGGTGACCGAAAGCGGTTCGTTGTCACCACGATCGAGGCGGTAGGTTGCATTGGTCAGTTTGAGATCAGGAAGCTCAAGGGTGCGTGCATACGCTTCCTGCTCCGGGGAGAGCGAGCAGGAGAAGAGCAGTAGTGATGCAAGAACCATGCCAAGAACGACCATTTTTCTCATATGCTGAGTATACCTGTCGTTCAGGCTTTGGGCAATCTCAATTTTCACTCTCTTCGGAGAGGATTCGCTCGACTACCGGAAGGTAGTGGGCCTGACTGCGGCGGAAGTACAACCAAACTCCCAGAAACCCTACCAGGATGCCAAGAATCCCGAAGAGGAACGAGGCCAGCTCGCCTGAGCCGAGCAAGATGGAGAGATAATACCCTGCAGGAAAAAGCAAGAGCGGGAAGATCAGGGTGATGAGTGTACCGGCAATGGTACGGCCAGGCTGCAGGTAGATTTCCACTGTAGAACCAGGCTGGGCAGGCAGCATATGCTTGTTCCATGCCTCGAACCGCTTGCCCTTGGTGTTGCAGAAGGTTTCACCCTTGCATCCATTGCAGGCGGAACTGGTGCAGGAGACTTCCAGCATCTGCTTCGATACGATTTTTGTCACGGTAACTATCTCAAACATCCTTCTGTTCCTTTTCGTCTGTCTTTGGCTCCACCGGAATCTGAATTGTCTCAATGGAGGTTGCCTTTCCGTCATCTGCGATATCCACCAGCACCCCGACCAGCCTAAGATCCTCCCAACTCTCTTGTGAGCGGGAAGGAACCTGGGAGATGAGTTTGTCGATCTCCACCTGCTTGTCGAACCCTCCGACACTCAGCTGGCTTCCGCAGCGACCGTTGTCGGTGATGTAGGCAGTGCCGCCTTTGAGAATGGTGGCATCAGCAGAGAGCACCTTGGTATGGGTTCCTATGACCGCGCTGGCCTTACCGTCCAGCATGAAACCCAGCGAGAGCTTCTCCGCGGTGGGCGAGGCATGGAATTGCACAAGAGCAAGGGCACCATCCTCTTTTGCCTTGTCAACCAGCATTTGTGCCAGGCTGAAGGCGTTGGAGAGATGGGTGCGGGGGAAGTCAGCGTTGCCCAGGATGTTGATCACACACACCTTGGTCTCCTTGACCATAAGATAGCGGACCCCTCGTCCCGGATTTTGCTGGGGGTAGTTGGCTGGTCTGAGGATACTCGGGTTCTTTGCAATGAACTCAACCATATCCATCTTGTAGTAGATTTTCTCCCCGCCGGTAAGCACATCAATGCCAAGCTTCAGCAATTGCATGCTGTGGGCACGACCAAGACCAAAGCCATTGGTTGCTCCTTCGCCATTTGCAATGACCAGGTCGATCTGTTTTTCCTGTCTGAGGGTCTTCAGGGTTTCCTTGACGGTTTGGATGCCAGGTCTCCCTACTATTTCGCCCAAAAAGAGTACTCGTATGCTCATGTCCCATACAGTACCGAGTTTCTCCATCCTAAGGCAAGGCATGGTGTGCTACAATGCGGACAGGAGGCGTGCGATGATCAAGAGGGCTGTTGAGCTGATGATGAAACGCATTGTACAGAAGAGGATGCAAGAAATGCTTGCCCCTCGCCAATGCCAACCTGACTATGAGCCCATGCGCCTCCTGCTTCCTCCCAGTGATGAGCCTTCGGTGGCAAAACGGGTACTTGCCCAACTAACCGAGGAGGAGAAGATTTCCCTGCTTTCCGGTGTGGATGAGTTCTGTATTCCTGGTGTTCCGCGCCTGGGGCTCAAGAGGGTCTGGAGCAGTGACGCAACCCTAGGTTTGAGAAACTGGAAGACGGATGTGACAGACTTTCCCGCATCCTCCGCCCTTGCCTCGAGTTTTGATCGCGAGCTGCTTGGGCGCGTAGGCGCCGTATTGGGCGAAGAGTGCCGAGCCTTGGGTGTAGGAGTGCTCCTCGGGCCGGGGGTGAATCTGGCCCGGGTTCCTGTATGTGGCCGTAATTTTGAATACTTTGGTGAGGACCCCTATCTGAGCGGAGAGATGGCTGCTGCCTACATCAAGGGAGTGACCACCTACCCGGTCATCACCTGCGTGAAGCACTTTGCCTGCAACAACAGCGAATATGACCGGCATAAGTCCAATTCGGTGGTGGATGAACGGACGCTCAGAGAGCTCTATCTGCCTGCCTTCAAGCGTAGCATTGAGGCAGGATCTCTCGCCCTGATGACCAGCTACAACCAGGTGAACGGCACCTATACCAGCGAACACCCCTACTTGTTGGAGGGCCTTCTCAGAGGGGAGTGGGGCTTTGACACCCTGGTGGTCTCTGATTGGAACTCCCTGTACAGCACCGAGGGAGTGCTTGCCCATGGCGTAGATCTTGAGATGCCCGGCCCCCGTTACCTTGCAAAGGAGCAGGTGCAGTCGTGCCTGCAAGCTGGGACTGCCAGGCAATCGATGATTGATGAAAAGGTGCTTCATCTGCTCACAACGTATGAGAAAGCCGGGCTCTTTTCCGTCCCGATGGCCGACAGGAAATGCAAGGCCGCAACCACTGGGCACCGTGACATAGCCCTTGAGGCCGCTTGTGCTTCGGTGGTGCTGCTCAAGAATGAGGGAGCTCTGCTTCCCCTTGCCAAGGAAGCCCGCCTGTGCATCGGTGGCAGTCTCATCGGGAAAGCCAGCCAAGGGGGAGGATCCTCCATGGTAGCCTTGCAAGCAGGGGTTCCGACCCTTGCCTCGGTCTTGGAAGGGCACGCAGAGCGGCTCCCACGGTTCTGGTATTGCAATCCTGTGTGGAGAAGAAAGGTGGCCCAGGCTGATGCAGTGGTATTGCAGGTAGGGTTTGACCACATTGAGGAGAGCGAGGCGTACGACAAGCCGTGGCAGTTGCTTGCCAGTGACAAGGCGTCGATTCATCAAGCTGCGAAATTGAATGCAAAGACGGTGGTCATCGTGCAGAGTGGGGGAGCCGTTGGGATGGAAAGCTGGCATGCTGCAGTCCCTGCGATATTTCTCTCCTCCTTTCTCGGTTCTTCGACTGCACAAGCGTTGAAGGCACTGTTGTTCGGAGAGGCCAATCCCTCAGGCAAGCTCTGCCATACCCTGGCACATTCGCTTGACGAGTATCGATCGATGCGAACCTACCCCACAGACTTTGCCCATCTGAGCCTTGATCGGCTTCGCAAGGGGCAGGGTGACCCGGCTGTGCGTTCGGTGGGGAACCTTGAATACTCCGAGGCACTGATGATGGGATACCGGCAGTTCGATACGGAGAAGTTGCAGCCGCTTTTCTGTTTTGGCCATGGGCTCTCCTACACACACTTCCTGTACGAGGACCTGGAGTGCGATGCTGCCCCTGATGGCTGGAAGCTCTCCTTCTCCGTGTGCAATGGCACTGAACGGGCGGGCAGTGAGGTGTGCCAGCTCTATGTCCGGCCCCTTGAACCCAGGGTGTTCAGACCTATGCAGGAGCTGAAAGGGTTTGTGAAAGTACATCTGGGCCCGCAGGAAATGAAGCGGGTGAGTCTGGATGTACCCTTTTCGGCATTGGAACGTTGGGATCTGGAACGCTGGGCTTTTGTCAGTGATGAGGGGCAGTATGAACTGTGCATCGGATCGAGCAGCCGCGACATTCGTCTGCAGTGCATGGTGACATATGAAAAAAGGAAGCCAGAGGTCTGACTTCCTTACCAATGAGCCCGGCGGGGTTCGAACTCACGACCTTCTCCTCCGGAGGGAGACGCTCTATCCAGCTGAGCTACGGGCCCATAACCCACTCATCCTACGGCAGAGAGGAGGGGAGTGTCAAGTCGGTACTTTGGAAATCCTATGACACGAGATGAAAAGTAATTAAAATTAAGTAATACAATAAAATAATTCTCATTTAATGAATATATATGAAAGTTATAGGAAATAGAGAGCATGTACTCTTGACACGTGTTATGCGCCTTATTACACTTTCTTTCAGAGGGATAAGAGCTATGGGAAAAGCATTCAGACAACTGAAGCTGTGGTTGATGTGCTTCCTCCTTTTGGGAGGCTCGTCCCCGCTCGCCCTGCTTGCTTCCCCACTTCCCTTCACCAGGGTCGAAGTGCTTGGGCAGATGCCGGTGACCGAGGTGTTTCGGGTGATACAGAACCAGAACGCCTTGAATTTCAATCTTGCAGACAGCCGCAACAGCATTGTGCAGGTCGGTACGTATACCCTTATCTCCAACAACGCGGTCTCGCAGTTCAAGATGGTCATTCGGCCTGGTGAATTCGGTCAGAAAGATCGCTTTTCCTTTGCCCTTGATGAGAATGAGCCCCTACTTCCCGGACAACTCTCTGAGATACCCTTCACGGTGCGGGTCACCAGCGATGTGTCCAGAGCGGTAAGTGTTGCGGGGAGCGAAGCGATGGAAAAGGATCTTGGCGTACGAGGCATCTATGCCAATAATAACGCCATCCTGTATGAGACAGGCTCCATTCTTGCTGAGATTCCTGATTTCGATCCCGACCTGTATGCAACCGGCTGGTATTCAGCGGCCATCCAGCTGAGCATCGAGGTGCTCTAGCAGAGTTCCTCATCCAAAAGCCAGTCTTCATCCTCTTCGTCAAACTGTACTTTCAGCAACTCCTTGAGCCATTGATTGTCATCATCCGTCTCTTCGAGGGTTCCCCCGCGGTCATGGGGAGCACATAGCCAAGCATCAAGCTTGAGCAGTGCCTGCTTGTCGGCAAAACAGGGCCGGTCGTGGGAGGTGTCTGCCTGGCCGGTGAGCAGCTGATAGGGACAGGTGTCGCATGAGGGGGAAAGCTGGCAGAATTTCAGTGCTTCTGCATACCATTCTCGGTTGTTCATGTGCCAAGCATACTCCACACCCGCAGTTTTTTCCACACATCGGACTGGCTTCGGTTTGACTCTTCTGAGGAACAAGGTCTACAATACAGGGCAACTTCAGTCACGTTGAGGAGCTAACACGATGAAACCGACTCTCTTGGTATTGGCAGCAGGAATGGGAAGCCGTTATGGCGGCATCAAGCAGATTGACAGCGTGGGCAGCCATGGGGAAACCCTGCTCGACTACGGGGTGTACGATGCCCGGAACAGTGGGTTTGGGAAAGTGGTTTTCATGATCCGAAAGGATATTGAGAAGGACTTCCGGGAGCGTCTGTTTGACCGTATTGCCCGCAATATGGACGCTTCGTATCTCTTCCAGAACCAAGACTCCCTGCTCAGCGAGGAACAGAAGCAGCTCTCCTCAGCGCGCAAGAAACCGTGGGGAACCATTCATGCCGTACTTTGTGCGAAGGATGCGATTGCCGAGCCGTTTGCCGTCATCAATGCCGATGACTATTATGGGCGCGAATCCTTCTCCATCCTTGCCAAGCACCTCTCTTCGCTTGAGCCGAACAGCACAGAACATGCCATGGTCGGCTACGTCCTGGACCATACCATGAGTCGCAGCGGTACCGTAAGCCGTGCCATCTGCAATGTGAAGGATGGCTACCTTGTCGATATGGAAGAGCATATCAAAATTGGGTATGAAGGCGATCAGGTGGTCAGTTACCGGGAGAACGAAAAGCTGTTGCTTACCGGCAAGGAGCTGGTCTCCATGAACTTCTTTGGGTTTGCCCCTACCATTTTCGAAAGCTTCACGTCCTATTGGGATGCCTTCATCAAGGCGAATATCCAGACTGAGAAGACTGAGTGCTACCTGCCCAACGGAACAAGTGCCATGGTCACCAACAAGGAAGGCCGCCTCAAGTTCTACTCCACCCAGGAGACCTGGTTCGGAATGACCTACAGTGAGGATCGTGAGAATGTGAAGAACCAGCTTGCCCAAAAGGTGAAGCTGGGAATCTATCCTGAGAAACTCTGGAACTAACGGCTCTTTTTCCGTTTCTGCGTTACATCCGAAAGGCCTGCCCATGCAGCTTCCTCGATGGGGGTGAATCCCTCACCGAGGACTTTGTATGCCTCCTGGACAACCATGAATGCAAGTCTGTCATTGCGGTGGACGATGTTCGTCAATGCCCCGATCTTGTTGTTGGCCACCACGGTCATGATGACCGGACGGTCAAACCCTGTGTACATGCCGCTGCCGTAGAGGATGGTTCCCCCATGTCCGAGCTCTTCCAGGATTGCTGTTTCGATCTCCTTGCGCTTTTCGCTGATGATGAAGACAGTTTTTGCCGATCGCGTGCCGAAGGAGAGTACCACCCGGTCGATGGTGACCGATACGATATACACGGTCATGATGGCATAGAGGGCCATTTCCAAGCTGAAGATGAAGGCACTCGCGGCTATGATGACTGCATCGACCAAGAAGAGGGAAGTCCCCATGGAGAGCGGGGTGTAACGGGCCAAGATCTGGCCGAGAATGTCCGTACCGCCGGTGTTTGCACCACTGCGCAGCACAAGCCCTACGCCCAGGCCCATCAGAACGCCTCCTGAAATGGCAGAGAGCAGGATGGAGAGCGGGTTTGTGTAGTCCAGAACCCCACCATACCCGACCCAGGCATTGAGCAAGCTGGTGAAGAGGGAGAGCAGGAGTGTCCCCGCAAGCGACTTGGCCCCATACTGCCTGCCAAAGATGGCAACCCCCAAGAGAAAGAGTGGGACTGAGAGGATGAGGATGGAAAGACCGGTATCCAGGCCAAGGGTGTGGTAGAGGATGATTGCGATGCCGCTCACCCCTCCGCTCGCAATCTTGGCAGGGGAGGAGAAGAGGGCGATGCCCAGGGCGGTGAGAAACGACCCTGTCGTAATGTAGAAGAGTTCAAGCAAATGATACTGGCGTTTGGTCATGGGAAAAGCATAGTCCCATTCCCTTCCTTTTTCTACTGGTGTGACCCCAGCTTGTCGGGGAGATTTGCCTCCCAATGTTCCAGATGGGAGAGCAACTTCTCCACCTCTGTTTCCACGATGAGGGCGGAGAGCAGTTCTTTCTGCAGAAAACCCTCATTGCAGCTATGGTTGAGGAAGGAGAGCAGGCTGTCATAGAAGCCACCCAAATTCAGCAGGGCAACCGGCTTGTGGTGATACCCCAGCTGCAACCAGGTATAGACCTCAAGAATCTCCTCAAAGGTCCCGATTCCGCCCGGAAGGGCGACAAAGGCATCTGCAAGCTCATACATACGTGCTTTGCGCTCATGCATGCCCGGGACAATGATCAGTTGGCTTTCTACTTTGCGTATCCGTACATCGGCGCGATTGAGCGCTTCAGGCAACACCCCGATGACCTTTCCCCCAAGGGTGTGGAGGCTTTCCGCCACAAGGCCCATCAGTCCGCGGTTCCCTCCTCCGTAGACCAAGGAGAGATTTTTCCTGTACATGGCTCTTCCCAGTTCCTGAGCACCCTGGGCGTAGATGCCGCTTCTTCCCTCGCTGCTCCCGCAGAAAACTGCCAATCTCTTGATCGTGTTCATGGAAACCTATCGTACTGATATGGCATATGTGTGGCAACATGGTGGGAAGAGGGGGTTACCCTGTACGCATTTGCTTGTTATAA
>RZYT01000429.1 GCA_009930195.1 Spirochaetia bacterium
GTTTGCCCAGCATGGGCAATAACTAGGTGGTGAAAGTCCACTGTGGGTGCGGTACTACCAAGGGGTAGAACCACTAGCTCAAGGCAAGTGCAAGCATGTGAGTGCTTGTGTGAAGGAAGCCGACGGCAAAGTCCCGAGCCAACGAACAGAAACCGGATACAAGGCCGGTTGACAGGATGAGTCCGCGAAAAAGTGACGAAATCCAACCGCGAAGTCAACAGGTAAATCCAGTGGCCGCATGGGATGAAAGTTATTGCCATTAACTGGGGAGGTCTGCGTCCTGTCCTCTAGCCTGCAATATCGGTGACGATGGGGACAAGGCACATGGAGGGTCAAAGCAACATGTGCTGTTCGGCCGCAGAAGTCAGCAGAGGCCATAGTAGCGGCATCGGAATGTCGTGAAGGGCCGAACGATTGAACGCTCTTGAGAGCGAAAATGCCAACCCGCTGCAAAGGGAGGAAGAGAAGATTGCGAAAACCAAGCGACCTGCTCGGAACCTGTATTTGTACAGCAGGAGAGGAAGGAAACTATGACAAGAGAAGGCATGGCAGTACCGAACACCACGCTTTGTGAGAAGCTCGTTTCCGATGACAACCTGACCAAGGCCGCCAAGAAGGTCAGGTCCAACGATGGGGCACCAGGCATTGACGGCATACCGGCCGAAGATGCATTGGTGTACCTGCTGAAGAACCAGGAAAGGATTGTCAGCGAGATTATCACGAGGAAGTACAAGCCGAGTCCTGTGAGAAGGGTGGAAATACCCAAGGCAAACGGCAAGAAGAGACTGCTGGGCATCCCAACCGTAAGAGACAGGATAGTCCAGCAAGCGATGGTACAGGTACTGACACCAGTGTTCGAGCCGACATTCTCGGACTTCAGCTTCGGCTACAGGCCGAACCGGAGTGCAGAGGACGCGGTGAGACTCGCTCAGCTCTACATGTCGGAGGGCTACAACCACGTTGTGGATCTCGATCTCTCCCAGTTCTTCGATACCGTAAACCATGACATCCTCATGGGTCTGGTGGACAAGGACATGGAAGACAAGGACATCAGAAGGCTAATCTTCGTATTTCTCAAGGCAGGGGTTCTGTATAGGGACAAATTGGAAGAAACCGAACTAGGTGTCAGCCAAGGAAACCCATTGAGCCCTCTGCTTGCAAATGTGTACCTTACGCCGTTTGACAAGGAAATGGAAAAGAGAGGACTGAGATTCGTCCGCTATGCCGACGATTGCCAGCTTTTCACCAAATCCGACTACGCAGCGGCGCGAGTGATGAAGAACGCAACGAAATATCTGGAAAACAAGCTGAAGCTGAAGGTGAATGTCGAAAAGACAGAAGCCAGAGAGGCTGAAGGGTCCTGTTTTCTAGGATTCACCTTCATGACTCTGGGAAGCAAAGAGAATGGAAGAGGGGTGTGCAGACCAAGGGGTAAGAAAATCGAGAGCCTCAAGGAGAAACTCAAGGTGATAACCAAGAGGAACCGAGGAGTGTCGATACATCAGGTAATCATGGAGATAAACGAAACCATGCTGGGTTGGCTTGCCTACTATGCAAGGGGAAATATCCTAACTTGGCTGATGAAAGAACT
>RZYT01000430.1 GCA_009930195.1 Spirochaetia bacterium
GAGCCAATTGCAAAATAGGTTTTCAGGAACCTTGTAATGCATGAATATCCAAAACCATCACTCACATACCCCATACCTGTCGCTGGCCCCTGTGACTGACAGGAATCTTCCTTGAATTCATTAATATTTGCTTGTTGGATATAGAAAAAAGAGCCCCCTTCTGCTATTGTTTAGTCACGACAAAAAAACAAACAGGAGGAGCTCTTTTATATGACATATTCTACACGAAACACCCCATTTCTTCAATCCCTGCTCTTCTCCCATGAAGACTTTTCACCCTGCCTGTTCCGGGAACCCTCAGAGAGGGAGCTTGAGTTCCTGCAATACTATCATGGGGTGCAGTCCCTGCTCACCCCCGATGAATTGCACAGGTTGCACAGAAGCCACCGCAGGGGAAGAGTCGGCTACGACCTGCTGCCGATACTGGGCATCATGCTGCTCAAGCTTCACCGCCAGGTACGGACGGTGAAGGGAACACTGTCGCTCCTGCGTGAGAACGGGAACCTGAAGGACATGCTTGGAATCAACAGGGTACCCAGTGAGGCGAGTGTGAGCAGGCTTTCCAGGGAAGTGGAGAGGATCGTCGACCCCTCACTCCTCCATGAACGGGTGATACAGGCGTATACATCATCAATGGACAGGCTGGCAATCGGGCACCTGAGCATAGACAGCACCACCATCGGGGCACGGGAGAAGCCCATCAAGACCAGGGCACCGGAAGCCAAGGCCAACGAGAAGAGAGGACGCAAGGCGAAGGGATCGCTGGAGGAACAACAGTATCGTGAGCGCCAGGCCAGGCTGGAGCAAGAACGGATTGCCTATCTGCAAGAATCCTTCGGGGAGTCGCTGGCAAGACTGGAGATGCGCTGTTCCATCACCGCGAAACAGAATTCCAAGGGGAAGAAACAATGGTTCATCGGCTACAAGGCCCATCTTGCCACTGATGATCATGGGGTGCCCGTGAGCTTCGCGGTGACCGGGGCCTCGGTCCATGACAGCAAGGTCGCAGTCCCCCTCATGAAAAAGGCAAGGGAGATCGCTGATTTCTTGTATGTACTGCTCGACAAGGGGTACATCAGCCCTGTGATCAACGACTATGTCGACATGATAGGAAGGAAGGCGATCATCGACCGCAGGGCCTACAAGGGGGTGGTTGCCGACCCCCTGGACCCCGCTTCCCAGAGGCGGTATGCCGCCAGGACCACCGTGGAGAGGACCAACGGCGAGCTCAAGGACGGGTTCCTTCCCGACATCATCTACAAGCGGGGAGCCCACGCCCGGTATGAGATCGCTCTGGCCATTCTCCTCACCACCATGAAGAAGGTGCGGAATGTGCTGATCCTGTATGAGCAACACAAGGCACAAAGGGTATCCTAGCCACAATCAAAGGAATTGAAGACACCCCTCCAACGAAGAAGGGATGCCTTGGTGCGTCTATCGACTTGCCTTGGGGGTGATTCACTCCGTCATCCTGGAGAGAAAATCATCTGGTTGACTGTCATGCCACCTGGTATGCATGGATATACACAAATCTATGTATATTCATACATGCAAATTAGCATTTTGAAATTTGCTC
>RZYT01000103.1 GCA_009930195.1 Spirochaetia bacterium
TTCATAGGATTCCTGCCTTGGCTTTCCCACCCCGTACCAACAGCATCCGATGTCCTTCCCAGCCAACAACAGATCAAGCTGGGCTCCCATATAGCCCGCGTTCTCCAAATAGGCTCCACGTTGTTCACTGTAGATCAGGATGCAGTACTCACCGCGCTTGCAGGTGGTTTGCCCGATCGGGACAAGCAAAAACTTGGTTTTGATTGAAGCATCCAAGGGAACAACAGAGGCAAAGTGCTCAACCAAAGAGGCCTTCTCCTGCTGGGTAAAGGGCTCAAAGGGCCCGAACCGATGGAAGGATTTGCGCTTGAAGATGTAGGGATAGAGTTCTTGCATGGCTGGCTCCTCCTATCTGTATGAACGAGGAGGGAGCATTCGTCAAGAAAAGTTATAAAACTGCATCACATTGGCCCAAGAACTTGCAAGAACCGTAAAGAAAGCAAAACTCCCCATCCAAAAGGAAGGGGAGCTCTCTGTTTTGCCGCCTCTCAGAATTGAACTGAGGACACAAGGATTTTCAGTCCTTTGCTCTACCAACTGAGCTAAAGCGGCGTCAACGTCCTCTTGTATACCCTAATTGGTGAATTCTTGTCAACACCTTTTGTGAAAATCCGGAATCTTGCCCAAAGACCTACCATCTGGTACAGTCAAACCGATATGAGTCCAAACCAGCCTGCCCTCCTCAGTATCACCGCACTCAACTTTTCCATATCCAAGGAAAAACACATTCTCAAGGATATCAGTTTTTCTGTACCGCAAGGCTCCTTCACCTTGCTGTGCGGCCCGAATGGGTCCGGAAAAAGTGTGTTGCTCAGATGCATCAAAGGACTTGAACAGATGCAGGAAGGAACCATACTGCTGGAAGGAAAGGATGTCACCAAGGACAGGAAAAAGCGTATGCAGACCATCGGTCTGGTCTTTCAGGACGCAGACACCCAAATGGTGGGTCAGACGGTGGAGAAGGACATCCGGTTCGGCATGGAAAACCTTGGACTTGATCTGGAAACACAAACCCAGAAACTGGAACAGGTGCTTGGGTTGCTTGACCTCAGCGGGCAGCGCAGCCAACGACCGCGCACCCTCAGCGGCGGAGAAAAGCGTCGCCTTGCCATAGCAGGGGTATTGGTGATGGATCCCAAGCTCCTGATCCTGGACGAACCGTTTGCCAACCTGGACTACCGATCGGTGGTGAGCGTACTCTCCACCCTGCTCAGATTGCAGCAGGAAGGGCACACCATCATCCTGGTGAGTCATGAGGTGGACAAGACACTCAGCCATGCAGACCAGGTGCTGGTGCTTGAGTCGGGTCACATTGTTGCCTCGGGAACACCGCATGAAGTCTTGCCCATTCTGGGTCAGCATGGCATCTACCTACCAGAGGGAGCCGCGGTTGAGGACCTGTCATGGCTGAAGCGCTGATCTTCCACTACCGGGAACAACACACCCTCCTCTGCCGTGCCAACCCGCTGATCAAGTTTCTCACTGTCCTCATCCTGTGCCTTGTGCTTATCAGAGTCTCGCTTGCAGGAGTCCTTATGATAGCCCTCATCCTGTGTATGGCAGCGGCCTTGCAGAAACTACCCATCACTCACTACAAGCGCGAGCTTCGCTTTTTCGCCTTCCTGATGGCCTTGATTCTCCTCACCGAGTATCTTGCCCACCAGGACATCCTGCTCTCGGCAGCGGCCGCCCTGCGCTTCTTCTGCATCATCCTGTGCGGCATGCTCGTCGCCGATGCAACCGCCCCCGATGACCTTGCGCGCTCCCTGGGCAACCTGCTCGACCGCATCCCCTTCGTACACGGCTCTGTGGTGGCAAGCACCATCGAACTGACCTTGAGCATTCTTCCTCTCATCTTCGATGCATCCCTGGAGGTGGTGACCGCACGAAAGGCTCGTCTGGAGCGAAGAAGGAACCCCTATACGGCCATCACCTCGCTCTCCTCCGCCATCTTCAGCCTTCTGCTTGACAAGGCGCAGGAACTCTCCCTCGCCTTGGAAGCACGAAACTTCGACCCAGCCAGAAAGCGGCCGGGTTTGCCCTACAGCGCATCAGATCTTGTTCTTCTGCTTTTCACGGCCCTCGTTGCTGCCGGCGCTCTCATGCTATAATCGATTCATGGAAACAAAGAGGGCTCTTCGCAGTGCCATCAGAGCACAGGGAACTAGGGATTTTCAGGAAGAGGACAGCAAAAGTTGCCGATCTCTGCTTGGAAGCAACTTGTATGCAGGGGCCCATTCCCTCTTTGCCTTTTTCCCGCTAAGAGATGAAGCTGACATCACCGAGGTGCTTCAGGATGCCCTTGCACACAAAGTGCTGGCACTCCCGGTCAGTGATGCCGATGGGACACTTCACTTCTTTCAGGTCTTCTCGTTCGAAACGTTGCAGAAAGGACGATTCGGCATTGCTGAACCACAGCCGACGAGAGAACTCTTCCCCACACAGGAGGACCTCTTGCTCGTGCCTGCGGTAGCCTATACCCGTCAGGGACAACGGCTTGGAAGAGGAAAAGGCTACTATGACCGTTTCCTCTCCCACCACACCGGTTGTCCTACGTTGGGAATATGCCGAAGCCACCAACTTGTGGAAACACTCCCCGAAGAGGAGCATGACAAGCGGGTGGCAGCTGTATTGTGTGCAGGTGTGTTCTACTGAGAATCTTTGCAGAACCAGACAAACCGCTGTTCTGACATCATGGAGAAGAACCGACGACAAGCTTCATCCGTCTTTCTCAGATGCATATCCAACAGGTGTGCACGCATCTCCTCGGTCCTGACGCTGCGAAGAATTGAACTGAGTGAGCCCAAGTACTCCATCTGGATGGAAGGGGACGATGCAATGACAAAGAGCAAATGTACCGGCATGCCGTCGCTGCTGCCATACTCGATGCCCTCCCGACTGATGCCCAGTGCAATGTGCACTTCCTTGAGGCCGAGAATCTTGCCATGGGCAATTGCGACTCCGTGCCCGATACCGGTCGACTGCAAGCGTTCACGGCGAAGCACCCCGCGCTTGAAACGCTCGAGGTCGGGGAGAGAGGAAAATACTGAACAGGAATCTATCACTTCCAGGATGGCCTGGGTCTTCTCAATTGACTGAAGCTGACAGATCACCGATTGGCAATCATGCTGAATATCCACTTCTGTACTATACACAAACAACGAATCTGGTTCAAGGCGGGGTGGACCGCACCAAGCGGCCCACCCTCCAACGTTTGCTTATCAGTTGGACAGGTACGCGTTCATTGCCTTCGCGGCCTTGCGTCCCTGGCCCATGGCCAGAATGACCGTTGCAGCCCCAAGCACGATGTCTCCACCTGCCCACACCCCCTTGAGGGAGGTCTCACACGTCTCTTCGTTGACGATGAAGTTACCCCTTCGGTTCACCTCGATGCCATCGGTCGTCGCCTTGATGAGTGGGTTGCTGTCATTGCCGATTGCGACGATGACCGTATCATACTCATGCAGCTTCTCGCTGCCGGGAATCTCCACCGGGCTTCGGCGACCCGATGCATCCGCTTCCCCCAGCTCACAGGTGATGAGCTCGACGCCATTGACCCGGCCCTTCTCATCAGCGGTGATCTTCAGAGGAGCATGCAGGTAGAGGAATTCAACACCCTCTTCCTTTGCATGGGCAACCTCTTCCTTCCGGGCCGGCATCTCCACCTCGGTACGGCGGTAGACAATGTTCACCTGCTCTGCACCCAAGCGCTTGGCCGTCCTGGCGGCGTCCATCGCCACGTTGCCGCCACCAAAGACGGCAACCTTGTGGGAGTCGAAGAGCGGGGTAAGCGCTTCACCCACGGCATAGGCCTTCATCAGGTTGCTGCGCGTGAGATACTCGTTTGCAGAGAAGACACCGATGTAGTTCTCCCCATCGATACCCATGAACTTGGGGAGTCCTGCCCCGGAGCCTACGAATACGGCATCAAAACCGTCACGTTCCATCAGGTCGCTGATCTTGCGGGTCTTGCCCACCAGATAGTTGCGCTTGATCTCCACACCCATCTCCACCAGGTTGTGCAGCTCGTGCTCCACAATCTTCTTGGGAAGACGGAATTCAGGGATGCCATAGACCAAGACGCCGCCGGCTTTGTGCAGCGCCTCGAACATCACCACCTGATGGCCTTCCCTGCGCAGGTCCGCTGCTGCGGAGATGCTTGCAGGGCCGGTGCCGACCACAGCCACTTTCTTTCCCGTCTCAGCCTTGATGGCCGGGACTTTTTCCAAATCATGCTCACGGGCATAATCAGCGACAAAGCGCTCGATGCGACCGATGGAAACCGATTTGTCCACATCCTTGAACATCTTGCCCACGGTGCAGTACATCTGGCACTGGCTCTCCTGGGGACAGACACGACCGCAGATGGAGGGGAGCAAACTGCTCTCCTTGATGATCTCGACCGACTTGGCATAGTTGCCTTCGGCAGCCTGGGCAATAAAGGCAGGAATATCGATGGCTACCGGACAGCCTGCGATGCAGGGCTTGGTCTTGCACTGCAAGCAACGCATCGCCTCAACCCTGACCTGGCTTTCGGAATAGCCGAGAGCGACCTCCTGCATATTCTTCACCCTCACCTCACTGGCTTGGGTAGGCATCTCCTGGAGGGGGATCTGCGCTCTTTCCTTGGCACTCAGGCTCTTGCCTTCCAGCTGAGAGAGCAACGCTTGTGCCTGTTTGTCCAACTCTTCATATGTAGCGTGCATCGCTTACGCCTCCCCTTCATTGATGTGCAAACCGATGTGACAGCGGTGATGGGCATCCTGTTCCTTGCTCCGGTAGGTTCCCAGGCGCAGCAGCATATTGTCCCAATCGACCTGGTGCCCATCGAATTCGGGGCCGTCGACACACACGAACTTCGTCTTTCCGCCGATGGTGACCCTGCAACCACCGCACATGCCGGTTCCATCGATCATGATGGTGTTCAGCGACACGATGGTATGGATGCCATAGGGTTTTGTGGTAAGGGCGGCAAACTTCATCATGATCGGGGGACCGATGATGACCACGCAATCGGGCTTGTAGGTTTCACACAGCTCTTTCAGAGGCTCGGTGACCAAGGCCTTGCGTCCATAGCTGCCGTCGTCGGTAACGACGATGACCTCATCGGCGGTAGCCTTCATATCCTCTTCCATGATCAGAAGGTCCTTGTTCCTGGCGCCCATGATGACCTTCACCTCGTTGCCGGCATTCTTCATGCCCTGGACAATGGGGAAGAGCGGGGCTACTCCGATGCCACCGCCGACACAGACGACCTTGCCGTAGTACTTGATATCGGTGGGCTTGCCCAAGGGACCAAGCAGATTCTCGATGCTATCCCCTACGTTCAGCAGGGCCAAACGGTGGGTGGTTTCCCCAACAGCCTGGAAGATCAGGGTAATCGATCCCTTCTCAGGATCGGCATCTGCGATTGTAAGAGGAATACGCTCCCCAAAATCTCCACCCATCTGCAGGATGATGAACTGACCGGGCTTTCGGGCTTCTGCAATCTCCCTCGCCTCGATCTCCATCCTGAACACTTCCTGCGACAGCCTTTTCTTCGATAGAATCTTGTTCATTGCTACTCCTCAACATACGTGCATGAGAAACCACACATTGGCCTGAACTTCCCACTCTGGCAGGAATCCAGACAAAAATCGGTAGACTTTAAGCACGGTTGTCTCAGTATTGAATTCTCGCGGGCGAGTGTCAAGTATGTATTGCCCAAGAAGGCGAGAGCTGGCACACTAGCAAGCAGGAGGGTCAATCATGATCAAGAAAGCAAGCGATATGAACGTCAGCATCAAGGAAAAGATGCGTGGGGGAACCGGACAGGTGGTCCTGAAGTCCCTCAGTGATGAAGGAACCATGGCTCATTGCAGGCTCTTTTCCGAACTTCGCATTGAAAAAGGGTGTTCCATCGGTACCCATGACCACGTCAACGAAACCGAATACTATTGGATCACCGGTGGCCGCGGTATCGTAACCGAAGCCGATGGGGATAAGGTTGTGGAGAAAGGCGACCTGGTCATCACCGGCGGCGGCGCAAGCCACGCCATCCGCAACGAGGAGGACGAACCGTTGACCTTCCTCGCCCTGATCATTCTCGACTGAACCAGGTGAAAGAGGCCGTTGCATCCATACAAGGAGCTGCGGCCTCATTGCTTCTGTCAATCTGCTGATTTGGGGAAGAAGGCTGCGAGTAGCAAGCGTAAGCCGCAGCAGAAACACTACAGCACGGGGTTGCCTGTACCTGATGCATAGGTAAGCAACATTGCTATCCGGAAGCCTTACGTCCCTTCCCGCAAGATATCGAGATATTCCTTGTAATTGAAGGTTCGATACCTCTTGTCGCCACCAGATTGCACCAAGATACCGATGTCGACCAGACGATTGACAGCACTTGCAACAGTGTTGAACGAAAGACCCAAGGACTGGGCAGTTCCCTTGATCTCCATGATAGGATTGCGTTCCAGGTAAGAAAACAGCTGAAGAGCAGTAAGTCTTGCACGCCCTAAAGCATCTATTCGAGCCACATGTTCATCGTGGAGTTTTGCCAGGCGAATGATGTTCTCATAGGCATCCTGTGCGGATTCAGAAACAGCTCTCAGGAAAAACTTGATCCATTGTTCATACTCTCCTTTTGTGCGAACCAAAGTCAATCGATCATAATACTCCATCCTGTTCTTCTTTAAAAAGTAGGAGATGTACAAGGCAGGAGTCGTCAGGCTTTTTTGCTTCAGGAGGAACAGGGTAATCAACAAGCGTCCTATACGTCCATTCCCATCCAAGAAAGGATGGATGGTCTCAAACTGGTAATGAATCAAAGACGCTCGGACCAGCACATCAAGGGTATCGGAAGCATTCATGTACTTCTCCAGATCAGACATAGCGACAACCATGTCATCCGGATGAGGAGGGATGAACCGCGCTTTGTTCAATGAGACCCCTTCTCCCCCAATCCAATTCTGCGAGGTCCTGAACTCACCGGGGCTTTTCTCTTGCCCTCGCACCCCGTTCATCAATACTGCATGGGTTTCCCTGATCAACCGATTACAAAGTGGCAGCTCCTGCAAGCGATTGATTGCGTAATCGGTAGCCTTGATATAGTTGATGACATCCGCAACATCACGGTTTGCATTCGACTCCAAATTCGGATCGAGAACATCCTCCAGTGTACATTGGGTACCTTCGATCTGGGATGACATCAAGGCTTCCTTGCGAACGTACATTGATACGAACAATGCAACATGAGGAATCAACGAAGCAACGCTTTCCAGTTTGGCGATCCATCTATTCGCATGGACCAGCAACTGAATCATCTCCTCATCGGTCATGACAGCAGGGTTCGGAGGAAGGGGGTTAGGAAGGAACGACTGATATGCCATTTCACCATACAGATTTGATGTGAACGCCCCTGCCCTGTTCTCCATTATAAGAATCTCCTCCTAGGCATCTTGAAATAACACACCTACCTTACCATAATAATTTCAACTTGTAAATCTATTCTGAAATTAAAGGCAAAATTCATAGTCGTTATTTCAAGTTAGCCCAACAGCGATCGGGGAGTATGCACTGACTGGCAATTTTCACTCATTCGTATACGTTCACCGCCGAGATGAGCGTACCGTTTTTCCATACAACCAGGAGCAATGCGAATGTTCTTATACCAAGGCAAATTCCAACCTTTGGCGCATTA
>RZYT01000104.1 GCA_009930195.1 Spirochaetia bacterium
GCTCTGTCACCAGAACCTCTTCTCTCGCCGCGATCACCATAGGAGGGACGGTCAGCTCTGTCACCAGAACCTCTTCTCTCGCCACGATCACCATAAGAAGGACGACGATCATCACGACCATGGCCACGATCATCCCGGTCTCTTCTCGGACGTTCCTCGCTGGAAGCTTCTTTTTGGGATGCTTCACCAATCGGTGCAATATCATCATCTTCCCAACGAAGGGTCAAAAGGTCATCCTCAACCTCGTTGGCTTCTGCTGAGGGAGCATCCTCGTCAAGATCATCCTCGTCATCTTCGTCGAGTTCTTCTTCATCGTCCTCTTCAAAGTCTGCTTCGTCTTGCTCGGCCAGGTCTTCTTCCTCAACTTCAGAAACTTCTTCTGCGTCCTCGATGGACTCTTCTGCAATGACTGTGGGTTCTTCCTGTACGGTCTCTTCTACAACTGCCGCTGCTTCTGCGGTTTCTTCTGCAACTACTTCGGTTGCAATTACGTCTTCTTCTTTCATTTCTTCTTGTTTCTTGTCTACTTTTTTCATTCGTTCTTCCAATGATTCTTCATCCCGGTCTCTGCCGGCTCTTGTTCCAACGGTCCGCAGATCTGCTGCAGTTATCCGTACATCTCGTTGCTTGGTCAGCAACCACGTCCTCGCCGTTCCTAGACGGCGGGTAAATCCAGGCGCTGCAACCTGTGCTGTGATTTCCACGATATCAAACCCACGAATTGCTTGAGTTTCCATTCTGAATGTTCCCAAATTAGTGGAGAACACCAGCTTTCCATCCTTCGCCAAAAGTGCATTGAGCACCTTCATCCATCTCAGGTAGTCTCTTTGGACATCAAAATCATGATCCATCTTTCTGCTGTTCGAAAAACTTGGGGGATCGAATATGATCAGGTCATACTCAAAACCCTTCTCCCAGGCTTCCACCACATAGTGCCACGCATCGGCAGCAATACAGGGGTATATCGCCTGAATGTATCCGTTGTCAGCAAGATTTTTTTGCGCCCACGCAGTATACGTACTGGACAAGTCCACCGACTCTACACTCTCCGCTCCGCCTCGGGCAGCATACACCGAAAACGATCCCGTATAAGAGAATAGGTTCAGTACCCTGCATCCACTGCTCATCTGCCCGACCATCATGCGTGTTTCGCTATGATCGAGGAACAAGCCCGTATCGATGCGTTTGGTCAGATCCACCGTAAACACCAAATCGTTCTCGGTGACCTTCACTTCCAAGGACTCTTCCCCCTGCAACGTGTGTTGTTCCTTTCCTACCCTCTTGGGGCGTCGGTGATACACCACATGGTCTGCTTGGATGTAAAGCATTCTCGAGACGATATCGCAGCATACCCTCTCTGTATCTTCATCCAGACCATCCTCACTGTAATCAGTGATTCTTGCATAGGGACCATAGAGGTCCACAGTGACGGGAAACCGCTCAAGGTTTCGATCGTATACTCTCATGCAGGTTGTTCCGCTTTTCAGCATCAAACGGCGCATTTTGAGAGCATTCCCTTTCAAAATCTTGCCAAAATCCTTTTCTGTGTAATCCATGTCGTTCCTAACAGCTCTTTCTGCATCGCAGTGTATATGCTACTATAAAAAAAAGCTAGACAAGCAAAGGAAAAAAAGATGGAAGAAGACGCACAGGCTTTTATTGAAGAACTGGAAAGGAAGCGTGAAGCACCCATCACTTGGCGCACCTACGCCACCTGGTACGGCAACAATCACTCTATCTTCAGGGAATTCGGGGTCTTTCTGTATCGTTGCAAGGACATGTTCCATTTTGAGGATTTTGAACGCACCCCATCCATGTTCGGAATCAGCCTGAAACCCAAAAAGAAGCTGGAACCTTTCATCAAATATGAGGGTTCCTTTTCTCTTGATGACGTGGAATCCACACGCCCGATTCCCAAAAGTGTGGCATTCAAGGCCACCCATGGGAGCATTGAATTGTCCCAGGTCAGAGAGGCTTCGCTTCTGGACAAGGCCTTTCGGCAAATGGTAGAAATGGTTACGCTGAAAGATGGCACGGTCCACTTCTTTGAGTTGATGGATCGCAAACAGTTTGTCAACGAGTTGCAGAAACGCAACAAGGAGGAATAGATGGGTGCATTCAAGGCCTATGATATCAGGGGTATTTACAACAAGGATTTTGACAAGGAAACCGTATATAAGATCGGTTACTTTCTCCCAAAGCTTCTGGACAGCAGCATAGTGCTGGTCGGAAGGGATGTGAGAACCAGCAGTGATGAAATTTTCGCTTCGCTTTGCAACGGCATTACCGACAGTGGTGCCGACGTCTACGACATCGGTCTGGCGACCACTCCCATGGTCTACTTCTCAACCGTACATTTCGGCGTTGATGCATCGGTACAGATTACCGCAAGCCACAACCCTCCCAAATACAATGGATTGAAGATCAGCAGGACCAAGGCCGTGCCGGTAGGCAGCGACAGTGGTCTCAAGGAACTCGAAGCCATGGTCAATGACCAGCCCATCGTTGTTTCACAGAAGAAAGGCACGGTCATCAGCAAAGATGCCAAGCAACCCTATCTGGCATTTCTCAAGCAGTTTGCTCCGGACACCTCATCACTCAATCTTTCCATCGACTGTTCTCATGGGATGGCAAACCTCTTGGTAAAGGATCTGCTGGGCAGTGACCATCACTACCTGTACGACCATTTCGACGGAACCTTCCCAGCACATGAACCCAATCCTTTGGAAGTCGAAAACTGCAAGGATCTGCAGGAAGCTGTGCTGAAGAACAAGAGTGACATCGGAGTCATCTATGACGGGGATGCAGACAGGGTCATGTTCCTTGATGAGAATGGGCGCTTCCTGCAACCTGACTACATCACCTCTGTCCTCGGGTACCATTACCTGCACAAAGAGAAAGGAAACGTATTGGTCGATATCCGTACCAGCCGATCCACCACCGAGTACCTTGCCAAATTGGGCGCCACCGTACACATCTGGAAAGTGGGACATGCTTTTGCAAAGACAAAGCTCAGGGATCT
Source organism: Spirochaetia bacterium (assembly GCA_009930195.1). Lineage (GTDB taxonomy): Bacteria > Spirochaetota > Spirochaetia > Sphaerochaetales > Sphaerochaetaceae > Sphaerochaeta. Next base: position 3,023 of record RZYT01000104.1, read on the forward strand.
GGGTGCAATCTTTGGCGGGGAGCTTGCCGGACACTACTACTTCAGGGACTTTTTCAACTGTGACAGCGGTTTCCTCGCTTCCTTGATCGTTTTGGACGTTGTTGCCAAACTGAAGAAGGAAGGCATCACCATAGGCTCTTTCATCGACTCCATCATTGCGTATGCAAACAGTGGGGAGATGAACTTCAAGCTTGAACAGAAAGACCAGGCAGTGGCCGCTCTCTACGACCGCTTTGTCAATCATGACAAACCTGAGAAGGTCCTTGACTTTGACGGCTATCGAATTGAATTCCCCACCTGGTGGTTCAATGTGAGAAAGTCAAATACGGAGCCGTATCTCCGTCTGGTTGTTGAAGCAAAGAACGAAGCAGAACTGAAAGCTCGTACCAAGGAACTTTCGGATATCATCAAGCAATTCAACTAGAAGAGGGACGGAACCATGAAAGTATTGTTGTTTGGGGGCGCCGGGTATATCGGCACCCATGTTGCCCTGGAGTTTTTGCAGCGCAAGGATACGGTTGGCATCTTTGACAACCTCAGTTCCGGTCTTCGTTCCAATGTGAGCCCCGAGGCCCTCTTCTACGAAGGTGACATCCAGGACAAGAAACGGGTCATCCAGGTCTTGGAGGAAGGTTGGGATGTTGTCATTCATCTCGCCGCCTACAAAGCTGCGGGTGAGTCGATGCTCAGGCCCATCAAGTATTCTGAGAACAACATCACCGGCTCGCTGAACCTTATCACAGGATGCATCAAGACCGGAGTGAAACACTTCATACTCTCCTCTTCCGCTGCTGTGTACGGTGAGCCCTCCTATCTGCCGGTTGATGAGAACCACCCCAAGAATCCCACCAACTACTACGGCTATACGAAGCTCTGCGTCGAAGAGAACCTGAAATGGTATGCACAGCTGAAGGATCTCAGTTACGTATCCTTGAGGTATTTCAACGCAGCGGGCTATGACAAGATGGGAAGAATGCTGGGATTGGAAAACAATCCGGCAAATCTCATTCCTGTTGTGATGGAAGTTGCCATGGGTATCCGCCCCAACCTCCTCGTCTTTGGCAATGACTATGACACTGTAGACGGTACCGGAGTAAGGGACTATGTGCATGTCACAGATCTTGCAAAGGGCCATGTGCTTGCTGCAGATCATCTCATGGCCGGCAAAGGCAACCTGGTGGTGAATCTGGGGTCTGAAGAAGGCTTGAGTGTGCAACAGATTCTTGATACTGCCCGCAGGATCACAGAGAAGGAGATTGATGCACAGTATGTGGATCGTCGTCCTGGAGATCCTGCAAAGTTGGTTGCATCCTCTGAGATGGCGTACAAGACGCTAGGATGGAAGGCCGAAGACTCAAGTGTGGAAACTATCATCGAGACCACATGGAAGGTTTACAAGGCCAATCAGAAGCGAATGAAAGCTCGCTGAACAAGCAAGCTCATGTGCAGGCGGCAGTCTTCGGGCTGCCGCTTTTCTTGCACTCCTGGCATCTGCATGCAGGATGCCCAGAGAACAGACTCATACGAACCTCATCATGACCCCGGAAATGCAAGAAAGACAACCCATAAGGATTGTCTTTCAGCTTGCTCGCCCGGAGGGATTTGAACCCCCGACAGGGTGGTTAACAGCCACCTGCTCTACCGACTGAGCTACAGGCGAATATCGTTTCGAACGATAGGAACATTACCCGATAGCGCTTGTATTGTCAAGCAGTTTGAAAAAAGTTGGTCAGAAAATCAGCCAGCTTTTGCGTAAAAATAGACGGCTGCCCGAAGGCAGCCGTCCAGAGAATTACGAGTAGAACTTACTTTGCGGGGTAGTTCTTCTTCAGGAAGTCGATGAACACATCGCTCAGCAAGGAACCTTCACTGAGGACCTTACCAAACATGGTGTAGCCATCGCCACCGGCAGCCATGAAGTCGTTCGTAGCAACCTTGTAGGTAGCATTACGATCGATGGCCTTACCGTTGAGCAGAACTCTGAGGATGCGCTTTCCAGGAGCTGCATAGCGGTTGTAAACAACCTGCAGATCAGTCTGGGAGAAGGCACCATTCTGCTCGGGCAACTTGCTGTAGCCATGCTCGAGAGCAGCATATACATCAGAACCCTTGACCTCCACCACGGTGATGATGTTGGTGAACGGGAGGACGTTGATTACGTCGCCCATCGTCACATCACCAGCCTTGATGCTGGCGCGGATGCCACCACCATTCGTGATGGTGAAGTCAGCACCACTCTCTGCAGTCATTGCCATGGTGATCAGCCTGGAAAGGTTGGTCGGCTTGGTGCGGACGTTTGCACGCTCGCCATCCAAGTTCTCAGGAATGGTTGCAACAACGGTGTTGAGCTTCTCGCTCAGCTGGGCACTCATGAATCCAACATACTCATCAACCTGAGGATTATTGGGTACATCAGCAATGCCGTACTGCTTTGCAAGAGCGGAATCCTTTGCATTCAGGACGTCTGCTGCAGGAATCAGCATCGGATAGGTTGCAGTAACCTCGCCGTTCTTCACATGCAGCTGGACAAGTCCAACATTCTTCAGATAGTCGCCGGTCTGGACAATCAGCGTATCACCAACCTTCATACCCTGCTTGAGAGTAGTGTGGCTGTGACCATCTACGAAGAGATCAATACCCTTGATTCTCTGCGCGATGACGTCACTGGTGAGGCCGCTTGCGCCGTCCGGATCCATACCGATGTGACCAAGTACGATGATGTAGTCAACATACTGCTTGGCCATATCAATCGCCATCTGACCGATCTCAAAGATTTCCTCGTTGGCGAAGGTGACTCCCTCAACGTTCTTCGGATGGGTCTTGGTGGCGGTATCAGGAGTGGTCAAACCAACAACTGCAATCTTGAAGCCGTTGAAGTTGTACACCTGATAAGGCTGGAACAGGAGGTATCCGTTCTTGTCCAGGACGTTCGCACTGAGGACCTTGAGATCAGTATACTCTTCAGCAAACTCTGCAGCTTCAATGAGGCGGTCAACACCATAGTTGAAGTCGTGGTTGCCGGGAGCAACAGCATCGTAACCGAGCATGTCAAGCAGGACACCAACGGTCTCGCCTTCAAACATGTTCGCAAGGTTGGTTCCGTGGGTCACGTCACCAGCGTCGAGCACCAAGATATTGTCGGTAAGGCCGCGGCCTACGTTCAGCATCGTGGAGAGCTTGGAATAACCCATGCCGCCATCCGCAGGAACGATACGTGCATGCACGTCATTCGTGTGAACGATGAACAGGTCAAATTCCTTGGCACCGTCATTGTTCTTCACAATTTCGGTAACACCAAGCGGATACTCAACTGCTTTCGGAGCCTCTGCTGCGACAGGAGCCGGAGCGGGAGCTACGGGTGCCGGTGCTGGAGCTACGGGTGCCGGTGCTGGAGCTACGGGTGCCGGTGCTGGAGCGGGAGCCGGGGCAGCAGGCTTTGCAGGTTCTGCAGCCTTGCGCACAGGGGTCGCACCAATCATCGATACAATGGCCGGATCCTCGGGAACGCTGACCATCAGCGAATATCCCATGGCCCTTGCAAGAGGCTCGTAAGCCTTCGCAATCGCACTCTTGGTCGGCTCAAGCACATCGGAAGCGGGAAGCAGCATCGGATACACTGACTTGACCTCTCCGTTGGAAACACTGACCATCACGCCGCCGATGCTCTTGAGCATCTGGTCTGCACGGACAATCAGGGTCCCGTTCACGGTCTTGGCCATTGCAGAACCGTTGCCGTCCACAATAAGGTCGATGCCGTCGATGTTCTGGGCCACCATCTCGCTGGTGATCGCACCTTCGCTTCCAAAATCACTGAGCACTACCAGGTAGTCCACATAGTCCTGTGCAAGGTCGACCGCATACTGGGCGTTGTCCAGAATCACGTCGCTGGTGAAGCTCACGCCCTGGATGGCCTTCGGGGCCACAAGGCCAACCACGCCGACCTTGAAGCCATTGTAGTTGTATACCTGATACGGCTGGGCAACAAGGTACCCGTTCGCATCAAGCGCGTTCGCACTCAGAGGAATGGCTTTCTTCGTCCCGGCAATCCCGGTGGCCAGCTGCACTGCCTGCGGGGTGTAGGCATCGTAGCCGATCTCATCGACGACGGAGGCTGCCAGCATCGCTGCTTCAGCAGGAACCTCGCCGACGCTGCCGCTGTTCAGCAGCAACCAGTTGTCGGTGATCGCACGTCCGGCCTTCAACGCTGTCGAGAGTCTCGCGATCCCAAGACCGCCGTTCTCGGCGTAGATGTTGCCGTTCAGGTCGTTCGTATGCACGATGAACAGATCGAAGGCTTTCGCTCCGTCATCATTCTTTACAATTTCCTTTACTCCGTAGGGGTAGACCAACTCGGTCGGCTCAGCCGGGGCGGGGGCCGGGGCAGGGGCCGGAGCTACCGGTGTTGGAACCGGTGCAGGTGCCGGCATTGGGGCCGGTGCGGGCTCAGGAACGGGTGCTACGGGAGCTACTGGCTCGGGAGCAGGTTCTACAACAGGGGCCGGCGGTATCGGCTCGACCTTGGCAGTACTCTTACAGCCTACCAGGGAAAAAGCCAACAAAGCTACCAGCATTGCTGTCATAATTGTTCTTGAAAGACGTTTCACGTGTTTCCTCCTCATGACGTTCTCATGTGTCGTTGTA
>RZYT01000105.1 GCA_009930195.1 Spirochaetia bacterium
GAGAATCCGCATGAGATGCAAGCCCGTCCCTGCGATCCCAAGCCGGCTCTCGACCCCAACGATCCGCGTCTGATGCGCATGGGCTTTTTCAGTGCCCTGGCCATCGCCATCCACAACTTCCCCGAAGGCCTGGCTACCTTCATGGCCGCCCTCTCCGACCCAAGCCTGGGCATCAGCATCGCGGTTGCCATTGCCATCCACAACATCCCTGAGGGTGTTGCGGTCTCTGCTCCCGTCTACTTTGCTACCAAGAGCCGCAAGAAGGCGTTCTGGCTGAGCCTCCTCTCCGGTATGGCAGAACCGGTTGGTGCCTTCATCGGCTATTTCCTGTTGCGACGTTGGTTCAACGACATCACCTTCGGCTTTGTCTTTGCAGCCGTTGCAGGCATCATGGTCTACATCTCACTCGATGAACTGCTGCCCACCGCAGAAGAGTATGGCGAGCACCATGTGGCCATCACCGGGGTGATTGCGGGTATGGCAGTCATGGCCTTGAGTCTGGTCTTGCTCAGCTAGTGAGCGTTGTCTTCGCCAGTGCCTCCTTCGGGAGGCATTTTTTTATTGACGGGAGCAAGAAGGGGTTGTACGATGTGTTCGTGATTAAATGATTAATCAAACACTTAAGGAGGATTGTATGTCTACACACCACACCAAGGGGTCAGTCCGTGCCCTTGCCTTGTTGCTTGTTCTCTTGCTCTCCATTTCTGCACTCTTTGCCCAAGGTTCTCCCGAACCTTCCAAGCCTCAGGGCCCGGTAGCCCTGAAGATCGCCACCTGGACCAGCAACCCTGACCAGATTGCTCTGCTCAACTCATTTGTCGAAGGCTTTGCCAAGGAGAAGGGACTTCCCATCACCGCTACCTTCGAGTCGATTCCCTTTGCCGAATACAACACCAAGCTCTCCCTCGAGCTGCAAGGTTCCAATGGCCCCGATCTCTTCTGGGTCCTCGAAACTGCAGCCCCCGCCTTCATCGAAAGCGGCTTGCTGGCAAAGCTCAATGATGGCATGAAAGCCTATGATCCTGAGGATATCTCAGCCGATGCACTGGAGCTCTGGAGCAAGGGCGGCAACGTCTATGCCATCCCGTTCTCCACCTCTCCGTTCTTCATCCTCTACAACAAGGACCTCTTTGCCAAGGCAGGACTGAAGACTGTCGAGCAGTATGTTGCAGAAGGCGTCTGGAACTGGGAAACCTTCCGCATGGCAGCGAAGGCCATCAAGGACAAGACCGGCATCTGGGGCTTCCAGACTGTTGACGGCCAGGGATTTGACGCCCGTATCCTGCACAACCTTGCCCCGATGGTACGCTCCTACGGCGGTGACTTCTGGACCGATGATGGACAGGTGCTCATCAACAATGATGCTTCGGTAGCTGCAGTGAAGCTCTTCCACTCCATGGTCTACCAGGATGCCTCAGTGGTTCCCCCGGGCAACCAGAGTGACTTCTTTGCCGGCAATGCAGCCATGACGGTAGGGCAGATCTCCCGCGTCTCCAAGCTCAACGATGCTGCCTTTGCCTGGGGTCTTGCCCCCATGCCTGCAGGTCCGAAGGGTGAGTCCCCGGTTATCGGCCAGGCAGCAATCGGTGCACACTCCAAGAGCAAGAACGTCGCTCTTGCCAGCGAGCTGGTAGCATACATGACCAACAAGAGCTCGGTTGCTGCCATGGCAGGAATCTGGCCCCCTGCACGCAAGTCTGTGCTTGAGTCCGATGCGTTCCTTACCTCCAACAAGAGCGTGACCGCCGAGCAGATGAAGCTTGCCGTCGCCACGTCCATCAAGAGCGGCAGGGTACTGCCCAGCCATGTGAAGTATCCTCAGATTGAGGTTGAGTCGAAGATGGTCTTTGACAAGCTCTGGCAGCCCAATGCCAATGTGAAAGCCATCCTTGACGAAGTGGCCGCCATCTATACCAAGTACACCAAGTAAATTTGCAAGGAGTCAGGACGAATGAGACAACAGACGCTGCGCATGCGGACAAGAAAGGATACGATCATAGGGTGGGCTTTCATAGCCCCCCAGATGGCCGGATTCATCCTCTTCGTCCTGCTCCCACTCTTCTCGGTCTTTCTGTACAGCATGCAGGAGAAGAACCTGCTTTTCGGAACCAGTGTGTTTTCCGGTTTTGACAATTTCGTTTCCCTGGCAAAGGATCCTCTCTTTGCCAAGTCGTTGGTCAACACCCTCATTTTCAGTGCCGGGGTGGTGCCTTTGAATCTTGTTTTCAGTCTGCTGCTTGCCATCTACCTCGGTGGAGGCAAGGGAGGCACCCGTTTTGTCCGCAGCATCATCTTCCTGCCGGTGGTGACCTCAGGGGTGGCCTGGGCCATCGTCTGGAAGTATTTGCTGCAGGGCGGTACGGCTGGTCCGGTGAACTGGTTCCTGGACCTGCTCGGCATAGCCGGGCCGAACTGGCTCTTTGAGAAAGGGTGGGCGATGGGCAGTGTCATCGTCACCCGTGTCATGAAGAACCTGGGCATGAACGTACTCATCTTCATGGGAGCGGTGCTGAATATGCCGGGCGATGTCATCGAGGCGGCCCGCATCGATGGGGCCAAGCGCTTTACCCTCTTCTTCAGGATCAAGCTTCCGCTTCTGATGCCCACCGTGATGATGGTCTCCATCGTGACGATCATCGGTTCCATGCGTGTCTTCGACACCATCAAGCTGATGACCGATGGCGGACCGGAAGGATCGACGATGGTCATGGTCTATTACATCTATCACCAGGCTTTCAGGATGTTCGACACCGGCTTTGCTTCTGCTTTGGCTGTAGTACTCTTTCTGATCGTGCTTGCCCTTACCGCAATCCAGTGGCTGGGACGCAAAAGGATCTCCTATTATGAATCCTAAGACACTGCTCAAGCAGACCCCCTCCTGGGCACTGATGCTGGTGCTCACCATCCTCTTTGTCTATCCGTTCTGGTGGATGCTGGTCAATTCGCTCAATGTGAGTGCCGAGATTTTCGGAGCACCCAAGTTGCTTCCCACCAGCTGGGCGTTCTCCAACTATCGCGACATCTTCACCGTCCAACCGTTTGCCCGCCACTATCTCAACACCCTGCTGGTGGCAGGGGTGGGGACGATAAGGAATGTACTCCTTGCCGCCCTTGCCGGCTATGCCTTTGCCAGGATGCGATTCCCCGGCCGCAACGCAGCCTTCCTGTTGCTGCTCACCGCCCTGATGATGCCCATCGAGGTCACCATCATCCCCCTCTTCTTCCAGATGCGGGGCTGGGGCTTTGACGACAGCCTTGTTCCGCTCATGCTGCTTCCCATCTTCGGCAGCCAAGGGGCTTTTTCCACCTTCATGCTGCGCCAGTTCTATGTCACCGTCCCGCAGGAGCTGGAGGAGGCTGCACGCATCGATGGCCTGCATCCGCTGGGCATCTTTGTCAGGATCATGCTGCCCATCGCCATCCCCGTGCTCAGTTCGGTGGCCATTCTTGCGTTCATCGCTGTCTGGAACACCTATCTTGAGCCGTTGGTGTTCATCAGCAGCCTGGAGAAATTCACCTTGCCGCTCTCCCTCACCAATTTCAACGACACCTATGGACTTCCCCAGTGGCATCTGCAGCTGGCGGCAACCACCCTTTCGATACTACCCATCATGGCTGTCTATCTCTTCTTCCAACAGAAGGTCACCGATGCCATGGTGAATTCCGGTCTGAAATAAAGGAACCAATGATGCATACTCTCTTTGATGCAACCCATGATCTTATTGTTGTAGGCGGCGGCATTGCAGGCAGCATGGCTGCCATTGCTGCTGCACGTCTTGGTCTGGATGTGCTCCTGATCGAGGAGGAGGGCTACCTCGGCGGCAGCCTGACTGCCTGCGGGACAGGGCCGATGATGACCTTTCACGCAGGAGAGACGCAGGTGGTCCAGGGCCTGCCCGATGAACTGATCAAGCGGATGGCTGAAAAGGGCTTGAGTCCCGGGCACATCACTGACTCCACCGGGTACACCTACACGGTAACGCCTTTCGACAGTGAGGGTATGAAGCGCGAGCTTGAGCTGATGTGCCTGGAGGCTGGGGTGAAGATCCTCTATCACACCACGGTGGTCGATGTGGTAGTGGATGAGGCTACGCTCCACGCCATCTCCTGCCTCTGTGCAGCACAGCGCTTCTCCGTGCAGGCCAAGTTCTTCATCGATGCCTCCGGTGATGCCGACCTGATAGCGCTTGCCGGCATACCCTTCGAGCAGGGAAGGGAGACAGATGGCAAGGACCAGCCGATGACGATGAACTTCAAGCTCGTCGATGTCGATATCCAGGCGGTACGGGACCTGATGGACAGCAATGTCGAACTCTTTCCTTTCCTTGCCCCCAAGGCAGGTTTGCAGCACCAGGCGAGCAGGCTCTCCTTCTCCGGCTTCCAGGAGATCATGCAGGAGGGAATCGAGGCAGGGGAGATAACCTTTGACCGGGACATTGTCCTTGCCTTCGAGACGAATGCTCTGGGTGAGGTCATCGTGAATATGACCCGGGTGCTGGAGAAGAATCCTGTGGATCCCATCCAGCTCAGTGAGGCTGAGACTGAAGGGAGACGTCAGGTCTGGGAGCTCTACCGCTTCCTCAAGACCCACATTCCCGGCTTCGGGAAGGCTCGGATGACCTTCAGTGGACCGCGTATCGGAATCCGCAGCTCCCGCCGCCTCAAGGGTGCCTATCGCATCAGTGTGGCCGACCTGCTGGCTGAGACAAGGTTCGAGGATGCCATTTCTGCGTGCGGCTATCCCATCGACATCCACTCCCCCGATGGTGCGGCCACCGACTCAACGTTCCTGCGCGAGGGGGGGTACTATACCATACCGCTGAGGAGCCTGCTTAATGAGCAGGTGAGCAATGTGCTGGCAGCAGGAAGGAACATCAGCTGTGAGTTTGCAGCACATGCCAGCCTCAGGGTCAGTCCTTCCGCCGGTGCAATCGGGCAGGGAGCAGGAACAGCGGTTGCAGTGGCCTTGCAGGCCAAAACCGATCTTTTTCATCTACCGATGCCCCTGTTGCATGCTACACTGAAGGGTGCAGGAGTATTTCTGGGATGAAGGATTTCAAACGGGTGACCTTGCAGGATGTGGCACGTGAGGCAAAGGTCTCCTACGCTTCGGTTTCTGCAGTACTGAATGGCAAGGATGGGAAGAGCATTCGTGTGGGTGCCCAGACCAAGGAGAAAATCCTTGAGTCTGCGGCACGTCTGGGGTATGTGCCCAACATGGCTGCGCGCAAGCTCAAGAACGGCTCCAACTCCCTGATTGCGGTCTTCACCTACGAGCAGATCTTTCCGGTTGAGTCGGAGAATGAGTACTACCGCTTCTTCGTGGGGATCCAGGAGACAGCGGAAAAGTACGGATACGACATTCTGATTCTCAACAACCGGCCTACCGAGGAGAACTCTTCACGCATCGTTCTTGCAGATGGGGCGGTAATGATGGGTGTCAACCGTGATGACAAGGGTATCGAGCGTTTGGTGAAGGCCAACTATCCCTTGGTCTTCGTCGGTCGCCGTGAGGTGGCCGAGGTGAATACCCACTGGGTTACGTTCGACTACCGCAAGGTGATCGAGCAGATGGTCGACCATCTTGCCCCACTGTGCGGCAATCGTTCTTTTGTCTATGTGGAGTCGCAGGAGGAGGAGCGTGAGCCGCGCAAGGATAAGCGTAGGTACCTGCTTGATGCGGCCCAGGAGCACGGTCTTGAGGTGACGATTGTACAAGCCGATGACAGAAACCGCCTCGAGGAAGAAGCGCTCAATCAGGTATTGGAACAGGGGATGGTCGTCTTTGACCGCCTCTACAGCCTCGACTCCTTCGAGCGCTCCTTGGAGCGCTTGGGGAAGCGGGTGGGACAGGATGTGCGCGGTGCAGTGCTTGAGGATGACTGGATGGGGGGACATGAGCACTGGACCCGTTGGTCCAACCAACGCCTGGAACTGGGCAGTCTTGCTGTGGAGTATCTATCCCTGCTGTTGCAGAAGAAAAGCCTGGATGGGGTGAGCAAGTTCACCCCGTTGCATCTGGTAATCAGCGAAAGTTCAGCGTTCTGAGAAGAGGGTGGGGTCCTTGTCCAGCATCCGGGTCAGCTCATCAGCAAAGGCTTTTGCCGAATGGTAGAGTACGCGGGCGTCACCCAGCCTTCCTTCCTTGAGAATCCCGACCGAGCGCATGTGCTCCTCAACGCGGGGAAAGTTCTCTCCCACATGGCCAAGATGACCTGCCATCGGGGTGGGAAGGAGCTTGCCGTCAGAGAGGCGGGTGAAGAGCATTTTCTTCACCGTGTTGATACGGTTCGGTACGTCGATCCACTCCTCGATTCCATGGATGTAGGTGTCTCGGTTGAGGCCAACGCCAACCAGCAGAATGGTGGCATCACGGTCATACAGTTTTCCGTACACTCCCTCTCTTGGGCAAGGAGTGGTATACAAGTGCTCCCCTGAGACAAAGGATGCTGCGTCAGTTCCGAAGGCGACGACCGAGTGCGACGGATGTGCCGATCGCACTCCCTTTGCTGTCTTTCGCGCAGTTTCGGGAATGAGGCCGATACAACTCTCAGTTTCGGCGACACTATAGTAGGGATCCTCTTCGGTGACATTCGCCCAGGTGTGGGTCGGAAAGACCATCAGACCTTGTGCCATGTAGGAGATGAGAGTGTCGACCACTGTTTGTGGTCCCCCTTCAATCGGGCCTAAACTCTTGTAGGAGAAATGAGCGAGGGTTGTACCCTTCCTGTCCAGGCCCAAGGCCTCAAGATCTTTGGTCAGTGAGTGGCGTGTATGCATACGCGTATCATGCCATGGGAGGCTGGGATGTGGCAAGGTGCATATTTTTCAAGAATCCCGATGACGAGCTTTCTCTCTTGGAGTATGATGGGTTTCAGTGAGGGTGCGTATGAAACAGAAATTTGACTTGCTCTACCTGCAGTATGAGGCAACGCTTGCTTTGGATATCCTGCCTTTCTGGCTTCGCTATGGAATGGATCAGATTCATGGAGGCATGTATACAGGTTTGGATCGTGACGGCTCATTGCTGGAGACCGATAAGTCGGTGTGGTTCCAGGGCCGGGCCCTCTGGGTCTTCGCTACTGCGTACCGCGAGGTGGAAGCAAAGAGCGAGTATCGCAAGGCGTGCGACTCGCTGGTCTCCTTCATCGAGAACCACTGTTTCGACCCCTCTGATGGGCGGATGTACTTCCGCGTCAGCAAGGAAGGAAAGCCGGTCATCAAGCGCCTTCGCTATGTTTTCTCAGAGACCTTCGCCATCCTCGGCTTTGCCGCCTACAGCAGGGCGTTCAACCGTCCGGATTATGCCCAGAAGGCCTATGACCTTTTCAAGAAGGTGGAAGGCTATCTTGCAACCGATGGCGTCCTGATTCCCAAGTTCTCCACCCCCTCTCGTGGGTTTGGTCTTCCCATGATCCTGCTCAATACCGCCGATGAGCTGCGCAGTGCCCTTCCTGAAAAGGAAGCAGAGCTTACCCAAGCTATCGATGGCTACATCAAGGAGATACGGACGTACTTTGTGCGGCCCGAACTCCAGATCGTGGTGGAACAGTGCAATGTTGACGGCTCTTTGCAGCTTGAGCATTTCGAAGGAAGGTTGCTTAATCCCGGTCATGCCATTGAGGGGGCTTGGTTCATCCTCAAGGAAGCGAGAAGAAGG